>NZ_JBJDRF010000085.1:0-15105 GCF_044987305.1 Novosphingobium sp. ZW T3_23 | reverse complement strand
CGTGCTCAACAAATGGAGCCAGGCCCATGACGCCTCCAACCTTTTCGTCACCGACGGTGCTCAGATGGCATCGATTTCCTGCGTCAATCCGTCACTGACTTTCATGGCGCTGACGGCGCGCGCCGTCGATCACGCCGTGAAAGGGCTCCAGGCTGGAACCATCTGACGAGGACGCCGGCCCGCTCGGATTTCAGCGCTGCGAAAGGGCTGAAAACACGCTATCGGAGGATATGGAGACGAGAATCTGATGGCGAGGCGAAGCGAAGCGGGGGTAACGATCCGAGCCGTGGCGCAGCGCGCGGGCGTATCCGCGATGACCGTGTCGAACGTGATCAACGGCGCCGGGCGTGCCAGCGCGGCTACGGTGGCGACTGTCCGCGCGGCGATCGCGGAGCTGGGCTATGTGCCCAATCTGGCCGCCCGGCAGCTGTCGAAGGCGCGGGCGACCACGGTCGGGCTGCTCTATAGCGACCGGCGGACGCCCTTCCTCGATGCCGTACTCGTGGGAGCCTTGCGCGCCACCAATGCCCACGGGCTGCAACTGATCCTGCGCGAGGGTGAGGGCGTCAGCCGCGACGAGGCTGAGCGCATGGCGGGAGAACTCGTGCGCTCGGGTGCCGATGCCCTGTTGGTCATCCCGCCTTTCGCCGAGCAGCTCAGTGGGTCGCGCAGGATAACGGAATTGGGCGTGCCCATGGCGGCGATCGCCACCGGCACGGCAATGCCCGATGTCACGACCGTCCGGATCGACAATCGGGCCGCGATGCTGTCGATCACGCAGCAGGTCATCGCCAGTGGTCACCGGCGCATTGCCTATGTCGCCGGGCCCGATCGTTATAGCGTGGTCGCTGCCCGGCTCGACGGCTTCAGGGCCGCACTGCGCGAGGCGGGAATTTCCGAGAATGCGGAGCTGGTCGTGCGGCATGGAGAGTTCGATTACGAGGCGGGCAAGCTGGCGGCGCAGGCACTGCTTCGCCAGTCGAACCGGCCGACGGCGATCCTGTGCAGCAGCGACGACCTTGCCGCGGGGGTCGTGGCGCAGGCGCATCATGACGGGTTGCAACTGCCCCAGGATCTGACCGTCACCGGCTTCGACGACACCATTCTGGCATCACGCATCTGGCCGCCGCTGACGGTCGTGCGGCAACCCGTCGAGGAGATGGCGTTCCGCGCGGCGCAATGCCTGATAACGGGACTGTCCAGATCGCAGCCCGAAATCAGCGACGAAGTTTTCGATCACGTGATCGTCAAGCGCAATTCCATCGCCTGTCCCGCCGCGAGATAACCTTTTCGCAGGTGGGCAAGCGGTCAACTACGGAGAATCGCATCATGGAAACGAGCAGAAGGGAACTGGCGGCGATGATCGCTTTGGGAAGTACCGGGATCGCCCTTTCATCCACGCCTTCGCCGGCGGACGCGGGCACGTCGCCCGCGTCGCCCGCGCTGGTGCATCACGTGTTCTTCTGGCTGAAGCGCCCCGGATCGCAGGCGGATCGCGAGCAACTTATCGCGGGCCTGCGGACCTTGCGGGATATTCCGGTCATTCGAAAGCTGGAAATCGGCGTTCCCGCCAGTACCGAAAGCCGTGATGTCGTGGACGCCAGTTTCGATGTTTCGGAACTGATGTTTTTCGACAGCGTGAAAGACCAGAAGACCTACCAGGATCATCCGATCCACCAACAGTTCGTCAAGTCTTGCGAACACCTTTGGGCCAAAGTCGTGGTCTATGACATGGCGACCGTGTGACATGGGAGGCGCGCTCGTCATTCGCGGGGGCGATGTCGGCCTGGACGCGTCGGCTCCCGAAAGCTGGCCTAAACTAATTCATTAATTTCAGAAGCTTGATCTAAATATCGCTATTTGCACTGGCTTAGGGCGGGATTGACCGGTTCCTTCCGGTCTGTCTTAATCGAACTCTTCAGTCCGGCAGGAATGCCGATTGATGCCACGGGCACCGTCAGAGTGCCGATGGGAGATACCATGACGAAATTCGCAGTATCTGCGGACACGCTTCCGCTATCTTCGAAGCAGCGATTTCCTCGACCGGGCGATGGCCTGAGGCGGTGAAAGTCGCGCGACTCCTGACCTTTCAGGGGTTCCTCGCGGCGTCGAAATGACGAGCATCAACAGCGTTCCCGTGCTTCCCGATCCACCATTCGACAGGTGACGGGCACGGCTCGCTTCCGCGCAAAGGGCTAGAATTGATGGCGCGCAAGATACTCCGGATTTTTCTGATGGTTATCGGCCTTCTTCTGGTCATCCTGGCCGTACAGGCCTTTCGATATCGCGACACGATCCAACGCGTTTTCCTGGGCGGCGTGAAAATATACGAAACGCAGCCGCCGGAACTGCCGGCTTCGCTGCCGCGCCCCGCTGTCCTGGTGTTTTCGAAGACGAACGCGTTCCGTCATGAGGAGGCCATTCCCGCCGCAAACGCCCTGTTCCGGCAGATCGCCCGCGAAAAAGGGTGGGGCTATTTTCAGACCGAAAACGGCGCGGCTTTTCGGAAGGATATCCTTTCCCGCTTCGATACCGTCGTCTTCAACAATGTCAGCGGCGACGTGTTCACCGGGGACCAGCGATCGGCGTTCGAGAACTTCGTCAATGCGGGAGGAGGCTTCATAGGGCTTCACGCGGCGGGAGACAGTTCTCACGACGATTGGCCGTGGTACGCCCGGAACCTGATCGGGGCCGCGTTCACGATGCACACGATGTCTCCGCAGTTCCAGACCGCGACCGTCCGTCTGGAAAATCGCGAAAGCCCGGTTCTGGCCGGCCTGCCCGCGCAGTGGAAGCACAACGAAGAGTGGTATTCCTTCGCGGCGTCTCCCCGGCTTAAGGGCTATCATGTCCTTATGACGGTGGACGAGCGCACGTACAATCCTGAGGGGATGTTCGGCAAGGATCTGCGCATGGGGACGGACCATCCGGTGATCTGGTGGCATTGCGTGGGCCGGGGCCGCGCGCTCTATTCCGCGCTGGGCCACCAGGCCGAAGCCTTCCGCCAGACCGAGCATGTCCGCCTGCTGACGAACGCCCTTTCGTGGACGGCCCGCCAGACCGGCAGCGAATGCGACATTGCGCAGCCAGGCCCTCGGCCATGATCGATCGGCGCCGCACGGCTGTACGTCAGCGCGGGAAGGGCTTGGCATGAAAATCGGAATGAACCTGCTGCTCTGGACCGGGCATGTTCGCGCGGAGCACATTCCCGTCCTGGAAGCCCTGAAGCGCAAGGGCTTCGACGGGGTTGAAGTGCCGATCTTCGACACCGGCGACACCGCGCATTACCGCTGGCTTGGCGGCGTGCTCGATGGGCTGGGATTGCAGCGCACGGCCGTTGCGATCATTCCCGGACCAGCCGAAAGCCCGCTTTCGCCCGACCCTTCGGTGAGGCAGGCGGCAGTGGATCACCTCCTTTCCGTGACCGACTGCGCCGCCGAACTCGGTGCGGAGCTTCTGGCGGGCCCATGGTTCCAGCCGCTCGGCGTGTTTTCCGGACAACCGCCCAGCGAAACCGAACTGGATCGCTGCGCGGGCGTGTTCCGCAAGGTTTTGCCGCAGCTTGCGGCGGCGGGGATCGGCACCGCGCTGGAGCCGCTGAACCGCTTCGAAGCTCATCTCCTCAATACCTGCGAACAGTCACTTGCCTTTGCGGAGCGTATCGGTGGAAACGGGATCGGCCTTCTCTACGATACATTCCACGCCAACATCGAGGAGCAGGCCCCCTTGTCCGCGCTCGAGGCGGTGCACCGGGCAGGACGGCTGGCGCACGTCCATATTTCCGAGAACGATCGCGGTACGCCAGGCAGGGGCCATTTGCCGCTGCGCGAAACGGTCTGCTTGCTCAAGACGCTGGGATACGATGGCTGGCTGACGATCGAAGCCTTCGGACGCGGCCTGCCGGAGCTGGCGGCGGCAACGCGCGTGTGGCGCGATTTCTTCGCTACCCCCGAGGAAGTTTACTCCGAAGGTTTCGACCTCATCCAGACGGCTTGGGAGAGCACACGATGACTGACGCATTTGCCATGGATCGCCGATCTCTCATCGGCCGGATCGCGCTTTTGGTCGGCGCCGGCTTCCTGCCTGCTGAGGCGCTGGGCGCGGCCGCCACCAGCAAGCGGCTCCTGCCGCCGACGAGCTATGCCTTGCTGGAGGCGGTCTGCGATACCTTCGTGCCCGCAACGGATACGCCGGGCGCGGTGGGCGCGGGCGTTCCTGCGCTGCTGGACGGGCTGCTGCGGGACTGGGCGTCGAAGGACAGCCGGGATGCGCTGGTCGGTGCCTTGGGCAATATCGACAGCGGCGCCATGCAGGCCGCAGGCAAGCCGTTCGCGGCGCTTTCACCGGAGGGCCGCAACAGCTTCCTCAAAGGCTACGATGTCGCCGCGCTCAAACCGGTGCCGGGCAAGCAGAAGCCATCGGGACTGGCGGCCTTGAAGGCCGAGCCTGCGGTGGTCGATCCCGCCTATGCGAAGCTGAAGGAACTGGTCGTCGCGCTCTACTACAGTTCGGAAGTCGGCCTGACGCAGGAGCTTGTCTACGAACATGTGCCGGGACCGTGGGTGCCCTCGCTTGAAATAACGCCGGATAGCCGCCCCTTCGGCAGTCCTGGCCTGTTCTGAACGGAGATCGGGAAATGTTTGATGCGATCGTCATCGGCTCGGGCATGAGCGGCGGTATCGCCGCCAAGGAACTCTGCGAACGCGGGCTCAAGGTTCTCATGCTGGAAAGAGGGAACAACGTCGATCCGGCCACGGACTACACTGACAGTCTGATGCCCTGGGAGTTTCCCAATAACAACATGGTGCCCGAGGACGAAGTTCAGAACGACTACCAGATCCAGAGCCAGTGCTACGCCTTCAGCGAAGCCACGAAGAAGTTCTGGGTCAAGGACAGCGACCATCCCTATTCCACGCCGGAGGGCAAGCCGTTCAGCTGGATACGCGGCTATCACGTGGGCGGGCGATCGATCATGTGGGGGCGGCAATCCTATCGCATGTCGGACATCGACTTCGGTGCGAATGCCAAGGACGGGCACGGGTGCGACTGGCCGATCCGCTACGACGATCTCAAGCCGTGGTACGATCATGTCGAGAAGTTCATCGGTGTTGCGGGTACCAGGGAAGGGTTGCCGCAGCTTCCGGATGGCGAGTTTCTTCCCGGTTGGGAAATGAACGACGCCGAAAAGCAGTTCAAGACTGCGGTGGAGGCGAAGTTCGAAGGCCGCAAGGTCATTATCGGGCGCAATGCCAATCTGTCGGTGGCGCAGCCCTGGCATGAGGAACTGGGCCGGAATACGTGCCAGAACCGCTCCATCTGCGATCGGGGATGCAGCCTCGGCGCGATGCATTCCACCCTCACATCCTCGCTTCCGGCTGCCGAACGGACCGGAAACCTTACCCTCGTCACCGATGCGATCGTCCATTCGATCGTCCAGGATCCCAAGACCGGCAAGGCAAGCGGTGTGCGGGTGATCGATCGCAACACCAAGGCAGGCAAGACTTACGAGGCGAAGCTGGTGTTCCTCAATGCTTCGACCATCGGTTCGGCCATGATCCTGTTGAACTCCGCGAACGAGGCCAATCCGCGTGGGCTTGCCAACGGTTCGGACCAGGTCGGGCGCAATCTCATGGATCATCTCTATGCGCTGTCGACGATCGGGCTCTTTCCGGGGCCCAAGAACAGCTATTACAAGGGAAGGCGGCCCACCGGCATATACATTCCCCGCTATCGCAACGTGACCGAAGAGGCGGAAGGCTATGTTCGCGGCTACGGCTTCCAGGGCGGGATATCGCGGATGGGCGGTCGCACCGTCGGCATGCAACCCGGCGTGATCGGGGTGGACCTGAAAGCCGCCGCGCGCAAGATCGGGCCATGGCTTGCCTTCATTTCCGGCTTCGGCGAGATGTTGCCCAATCCGGAAAATCGAGTGACGCTCAATACGTCCCGCAAGGACAAGTGGGGCATGGCGATCCCGCATATCGAATGCGAGCAGGGTCCGAACGAAAAGGCCATGGCCAAGCAGATCCTGGCGGACGGCAAGGACATGATCCAGGCTTCGGGCGGCATGGTGATATCGCAGGCGACCGATCCCGGTGTGCCGGGCCTTGGCATCCATGAAATGGGCACGGCACGGATGGGCAAGGATCCCAGGACTTCGGTTCTCAACGGGTTCAACCAGGCGCATGAAGTGCCGAACCTGATCTGCACCGATGGGGCCGCCATGTCGTCGTCCGGCTGCCAGAACCCGTCGCTGACCTACATGGCGCTTTCCGCACGCGCTGCCGACCACGCCGTAAAGCTTCTCAAGGAAGGCGCGATCTGAACTGTAGACAGATCGTATGACAGCGCCGGGATCACATGCGCAAGCCGAGGGAAGCTGCTAAGGCACCCGCAGCGGATTGGTGGAATCCGCTTGAGCAAGGGTGCCTGAATGTCTGACGGTTTCGATGCTTCGCCGGTGAATGTGAGAAAAACGAAGACCCAGATCGTGATCGTCGGCGGCGGTGCGGCGGGCCTGGAACTGGCCGCGAAGCTGGGTGCTCACTACGGACGCAAGCACCACGACATCATTCTGGTCGACTGCAAGCGAACCCACATCTGGAAGCCGCTGCTGCATGAGGTGGCGACCGGATCGCTCGACGCCAACCTCGATGAAGTGGGCTATCGCAGCCATTGTCACCGTTTCGGATACCGCTACTTCTACGGTTCGCTGGCCGGCATCGATCGCACCAGTCGGCACGTTCGACTGGCGCCGATCAATGACGAGAAGGGCCGCGAGGTCATCGCCGCGCACGAAATCCGCTACGATTATCTCGTACTGGCCTTCGGCTCCGTCACCAACGATTTCGGCACGCCCGGCGTGTCGGAAAACTGCACCTTCCTCGACAGCCGCGACCAGGCCGATCGGTTTCGCGACAAATTGCTCGACCAGTGCCTGCGCGTCTCGCGGACGATGGCGAACAACCCGGACTGCGAGGCGCGGGTACGGATCGCGATCGTCGGGGCCGGTGCCACCGGGGTCGAGCTGGCCGCCGAACTGTATAACGCCGCCGATGCGCTGGGCTACTACGGCCTCGAAGTCTTCGACCGCAGCCGTCTCGAAGTTACGCTGATCGAGGCCGGGCCGCGTATCCTTCCCGCTTTGCCGGAGCGGTTGGCCGCTGCCGCGCGCAGCGAGTTGGAGGCATTGGGCGTGCGCGTCCTGGTGGATACGCCGGTCGTGGAGTCGACGGCGGATGGCATGGTCATGCGATCCGGCGAGAGGATCGACGCGGACTTGCAGGTATGGGCGGCGGGCGTGAAGGCCAAGCCTATCCCCGGCGGGCTGGATGGACTGGAACTTGCCCGTTCGGGCCAGATCGTGGTGCGCCCGACACTCCAGAGCGAGACCGACGATCGTGTCTTCGCCATTGGCGACTGCGCGTTCTGCAAGCTGCCGGGCAGCGAACGCCCGGTGCCTCCGCGCGCGCAGGCGGCGCACCAGATGGCCGATGCCGCCTTTGCCAATCTCAAGCGCATCATGACGGGCAAGCCGCTGGTTGATTTCGTTTACAAGGACCACGGCTCGCTGGTTTCACTCAGTCGTTTCTCGACCGTGGGATCATTGATGGGCAGTCTGGTGGGCGGACGCATGGCGGTGGAGGGCCGCCTGGCGCGCTTCATCTACCTTTCGCTCTACCGCATGCACCTTCTGGCGATCCACGGCTGGATCAAGGGGTCGGCCATGATCGTGATCAGCCACATGAACCGGATCGTCCGGCCAAGGCTCAAACTGCACTGAGGTAAATCCGCCCCTGTGCTGAGTGACCCTAGTTCGGCAGGCGGCTGGTAGTGCTCCAGAAGTTGACAACGTCGTGCAGCGCCTGGGTGTATTCGCCGCCCTTGAAGGGCTTCACCACATAGCAGCTTGCATGGCGCTCATAGCATTCGCGGATGTCGGTCGGGGATTCCGATGAGGTGAACATCACGACCGGAATGTGGCGCAGGCGCGGGTCGGACTTGACGGCAACCAGCAGTTCCTTTCCGTCCATGCGCGGCATGTTGATATCCAGAAGGATGAGTTGGGGCGGCGGGGAGGCATTTCCGGGATCGGGGCGGAGGATGTCGAGGGCATGGATGCCGTCGTTCGCGACTGTCAGCGCGCAGGGCTGCTCCGCTTTCTTCAGGGCGCGCAGCGTCATTTCCACGTCGCCTTCGTTGTCTTCCACGAGCAGGATGTTGAATGGCTTGGTCATGACCATCTCCTTCGACACTCTCTCAACAGGCTTGCTGCCCGCTTCTGGTCGGGCGCGCGGCCTCGCCGGACGGGAGGGTGAAATGAAATGTGCTGCCCTGGCCCGGCGCCGAGGTGAAGTCGATCTCGCCGCCGCAGAGCCGGATGAACTTGCGGCAGGTAGACAACCCGATGCCGGTGCCGGGATAGTCTTCCTTGCGGTGCAACCGCTGGAAGATCGTGAAGATCCGCCCACGGAAGCCGTTCTCTATGCCGATACCATTGTCCTTGACTGAAAAGCGCCAGTATCGGCCCTGCTTCTCTGCCATGACGGCGATTAACGGTGGCTGGCTGCCGTTCTGGAACTTGAGCGCATTGCCGATCAGGTTCTGGAACAGCACTCGGACCAGGGTCGAACTGGTTTCCACGCAGGGCAGGGGTGTGTAAGTCACCTCGGCGCCGCTGTCCTGGATGACGCCTTCGAATTCCGAAAGCGTCTCCCGCAATATCGCCTCGCAATCGACCGGTTCCAGCAGGATTTCCTCGCGTCCGACGCGTGAAAAGGTGAGGATGTCGTTGATCATCTTCTGCATGCGCCGCGCATTGTCGAGAATGAAGGAAAGGTAGCGGCGACCGTCTTCGTCGATCGCTTCTTCCGCATTTTCGGCCAGCAGCCCGGCAAAGGCGTTCATCATGCGAACCGGCTCCTGCATGTCGTGCGAGCAGATGTAGGCAAAGCGCTCCAGTTCCTCGTTCGACTGCGACAGCGTGGCGTTCAGGCGCATGATCTGTTCGCGCTGGACGTAAAGGTCCAGGTAGACCTTGACCTTGCTCTTCAGGATATCGGGATTGATCGGCTTGAAGATATAGTCGACCGCGCCGATCTCGGCCGCTCTGGAGGCGTACTTTTCTTCCTTGGACAGGGCCGTCACGAAGATGATCGGCACGCCGGTCATGCTTTCGTGTTCCTGCATCAGCGTGGCGGTTTCGAACCCGTCCATTTCGGGCATCTGCACATCGAGCAGGACGATCGCGAACCGGTGGCGCAGCACCAGCGACAAGGCTTCGTTGCCGGATGCTGCCTTGAAGATGTCCGCCTTGAGGGGCTTCAGCACCTTTTCCGTCGCCAGCAGGTTCTCCCAGCGGTCATCGACCATCAGGATCTTGGGACGCACTTGCGCGATCGCGGCGGTCTCGATCTGCTGGGGCACTGTCTGGAGGGCTGCAATGGTCATGACCGGATTCCCCCGCCGTCATGGGCGTTCTTGCGATAGATATAGCGCTGTCCGTCCAGCGCTTCGAAATGGTGCCGGACTGCCGAGAACTTGAGACTCTCCCTGGCGCCGAGGCACAGGAAACCGCCGTGACGCAGGGATTGGGCGAACAGGTGCAGGACCCGCTCCTGCAACGTCTTGTCGAAATAGATCAGGACGTTGCGGCAGGTTATGAGGTTCATTTCACCGAAGATGCCGTCGGTCACCAGGTTGTGATAGGAAAACGTGATCCGATCGCGCAGGAAGCCTTTCATGCGAACGAAGTCGTAGCTGGCGCTGTAATAGTCCGACAGGTCGGCTCGTCCCCCGGCCTGGCGGTAAGTGTCGGCGTAAGTGGCCATGAGCCGCTTGGGGTAAATGCCCTTCTCCGCAGTATCGAGGGAGGCCCTGTTGAAATCGGTGCCGTAAAGGCGGGCGCGTTGCAGATAGCCTTCCTCGTGGAGCAGGATCGCCAGCGAATAGACTTCCTCGCCGGTTGCGCAGCCGGCGCACCAGATCTTCACGAAGGGGAAGGTCTTGAAGACGGGGACCAGCCGCTCGCGCATCGCGCGATAGCAAGGCGGATCGCGGAACATCTCGGTCACCGTGACCGACATGGTGCGAAGGAGCCGGTCGAAGAAGGCCTCGTCGCGAAGGACGCGGGCGATTGCCTCGCTGAAATGGGCTAGCCCCGCCGCGCGCCGAGCCTGATCGAGGCGACGACGGACCGAAGCCTGGGAATAGTGGCTGAAATCGTAACCCCAGCGGCGGCGGATCGCTTCGAGCAGCAGGGATATCTCTATCGTTTCCAGATCTTCGCGCTGCGCGGGGGGATAGGCAGGCGTCGGTCTGTCGGCAATGTAATCGCAATCGGGGCCATCGCGATCGGGCGCGGGGATGTCGGCGGGAGCGTGAGCGGCCGGCGCCAAGCCCAGCCTCACGCCACCTCCTCCTGACGGAACAGCCAAACCCGCAGGAGCGTCAGCAGCCTGTCGATATCGACGGGTTTGGTCATGTAGTCGTTGGCGCCTGCCTTCATGCAGCGCTCGACGTCTTCCGGCATGGCGCGGGCGGTGAGGGCGATGATGGGCAGGTCGGCCCACTCCGCATTACTACGGATTTCGCGCATGGCTTGATAACCGTCCATCACCGGCATCATCACGTCCATGATCACCAGATCGATCCCGCCGATCTCCGCGAGCTTTTCCAGCGCCATTTGCCCATTGTCGGCGATGACGAGATTGAGGCCCTGCTTCTTCAGGACTTTGGACAAGGCGAAAGTGTTGCGCATGTCGTCGTCCACCAGAAGCACCGTACGGTTCTCGAGCATCCTGTCGGGATCGTGATATCTGGCGGCCCTGACCTGCGCGTCGCCCAGGGCGTTCGCTTCGATGCTGTGCAGGAACAGGGTCACTTCATCCAGCAGGCGCTCCGAAGACGAGGCGCCCTTGATGACGATGCTTTCCGTATATTGGCCAAGAAGGCGGTTTTCTTCTTCGGAAAGGTCGCGGGCGGTATGGACGATGACCGGCGGGCAACCGTCCTCACCGAGCAGCGCTTCCGCCTTTTTCAGCCAGTCGAACCCGGTCATGTCGGGAAGGCTGAGATCCAGGATGACGCAGTCGAACGATTGCAGCTCCATCCGTTCGAAAGCGTCCGAGCCCGTTTCGGCCATGACCAGTTCGATGTTCTTCTGGCTGAGAAGGGCGCGAATGGCGGCCTGGGTCAGGCGATCGTCCTCGATCAGCAGCACGCATTTGATTTCCGCCCGCAACAGGCTTTCGATGTGATTGAATACGGTGTCGATATCCGATTCCGTGACGGGCTTGGTAAGGACACCCGCCGCGCCCTTGCGCAAGGGCGCTCGCGTGACCGCGGCGTCCGCCCCGGAAACGACATGCACCGGGATGTGGCGCGTATCGGGGCTGTGCTTCAACTGGTCGAGCACGTTCAGTCCGCCGATGTCGGGTAAACTCAGGTCGAGCAGGATCGCGGTGACGGGATGCTGCGCGGCAAGGAGCAGGCCGCTTCTGCCATCGCCTGCTGCCAGCACTTTGTAGCCGCGCTTGCGGGCGATCTTCATCAGGGTGGCGGCGAAGCCGGGATCGTCCTCGATGACCAGGACGACACGTTCGCCGGGGCTCAGGTGGTGGCGGTCGTCATCGAGAAAGGGCGCGATCGGGAGGCTGCGTTCGCTAATGGTGCCAGGCGCCGCGACGTCCCCGATCGGAAGGAACAGCGTGAAGGTGGAGCCTTGTTCCTTGACGCTCTCCACATGGATCTCCCCGCCGAGAACCTGCGCGAACTTGCGGGCGATGGTCAGGCCCAGTCCCGTGCCGCCGTAATGGCGATCGATGGAGCCATCTTCCTGTTGGAACGCCTCGAAAATATCCTTGAGCTTGGTTTCGCTGATGCCGATCCCGGTGTCCGTCACGCTGAGTGCGACGGCCTTTTCCCGAACGAGATCGGCGCGTTGCAGCCGATCGCCATCGCCGGCAGGCCGCAGGGTGAGGGTGACCGATCCCCGCGCGGTGAACTTGAAGGCATTGGACAGCAGGTTTTTCACGATCTGATCGACGCGCTGGCTGTCGGTGTTGATATGCGTCGGCAGCGCGGGATCGCACACGATGTGGAAGGCCACGCCCTTGTCCCGTGCCACGGGTTCGAAGCCCTGGCGCAAGTGGCTGACGATCGCGTCGATCGGCGTTTCCTCCGCAAGAATATGGATCTTGCCGGCCTCCACCTTGGAGAGGTCGAGAATGTCGTTGATCAGGTTCAGCAGTTCCAGGCCGCCGTTGTGTATGACGCGCGCCTCCTCCACCTGCTCGGCAGTCAGGTTGCCGGTTTCATTGGCAGCCAGTCCCCGCGAGAGGATGAGCAGCGAATTGAGCGGGGTACGCAGTTCGTGGCTCATGTTGGCGAGGAATTCGGACTTGTACTTCGAAGACTGCGCCACCTCGCGCGCCTTTTCCTCTATCAGGCGCTTGGCCTCTTCAAGATCGCGGGCCTGGGCGCGGATGCGTTCGTTCTGTTCCTCCAGCGCGCTGGTCTTTTCCTCAAGTTCTTCGTTCGAGGCCTCCATCTCTTCGTTGGCGGCCTTGAGTTCCTCCTGCTGGGTCTTGAGCTCTTCCTCGCGCCTTTCGAGTTCCTGCGTGTAAAGCAATTGCTGGGCGGCCGATCTGGCGCGGCTGCGCTGGTAGAGCCATACGGCAAGAACGATGCCGAAGTAGGAAAGCAGGGTGATGATCGCCGTGAGGCGCATGTTGTGCGTGACATTGGCGGCATCGACCTGCTGACGCTGCCGGAGCAGGTGCTCCTCCTCGGCCGACATGATGGCGAGCTGTTCGCGGACCCGTTCGATCATGGTCTTGCCGCGATTGAGGGCCTGTTCCGCCCCGCCGATGGCACCGCGGCGCATCGCGATGGTGGTTCGAAGGTGATCGAGCAGGGCCTGGCTTCTCGTTTCCAGTTCGTCGAGATTGGCCGATTGAGAGGGGTTGTCTGCTGTCAGGCGTCGCAGCAGCGCCAGTTCCTGTCCGATGGAACGCTGCATCGGGGTGATGGCGTCATCCGGGGAGGCATTCTTCCGGTCCTGCAAGGCGTCGCGATAGGTCTGGAGAAAGTCCGGATTGCCCGTCACCAGATAGCCCGGCGGAGCTGCCGCCGCGCGCTCGTAGAGATTGCCGAGGAGGGAGATGTGGCGCCGGACGGTATAGGTATGATCCACCCAGCCGCGCGCGCCGGTCAGGTCGGCGGCCTGCTTCGTGAACATGAGGGCCGCAAGCAGAAAGGCGGCGGTGATCACGACTATGGCGATCGCCGTGGCATTGCGGGTAAACGGATTCTCCCTCGGTGGCGCAGGCGTCATTGGGAACTCTCGGAACTGGACTCGCGCGCGGCCCCGGCTTCATCGGGCCCAACGCGCGACAACCAAACTCAAGTCCTGAAAATGATCCGAAAGCCCCTCTAATGCCTAAAGGTGGGACTAGGTTTTGGTACGCATCCCGCTGTGAATGGCGATCCTGAAACGCAGTGAGGGAAGCGCTTCCTTCCCTCACCGTGGCACCGCCTGCGTCGCTGGCCCGACGCTGAAACCGAACGCGCGGGATCAGGCGCCAGCCAGTTCCTGCCGACTTTCGATCCGAACCTGGGCCAGTTTCGGGCTCAGCAAATGAATACAGCCAAGCGCAATGAAGTAGGCCGATCCCGCCACTGCGAACAGAGGCGCGTAAGTGTTCATGTTGTCGAGGACGAAGCCCGCGTACTTGGCCATCGCCATGCCTCCGATTGCGCCGGCCGTGCCACCGATCCCTGTCACCGAACCCACTGCCGCGCGCGGGAACAGATCCGGCACGATCGTATAGAGGTTCGCTGAGAATGCCTGGTGCGCCGCCGTGGCGAGTCCGATTATCAGCACAGCCAGCCACAGATTGTCGACCGACTGGACGATGAAGACGGGCAGAACTGCCGTCGCGCAGATGAGCATCGTGATCTTGCGCGCGAAATTGACGCTGGCCCCGCGATGGATAAGGCGCGAGGAGAACCAGCCTCCCGCCACGCTGCCGACGTCCGAGAGAAGATAGATCACGACGAGCGGCGGCCCGAAGCTGAGCAGGTCCAGTCCGTAGCGGTCGCCCAGGTAGCCTGGGAGCCAGAACAGGAAGAACCACCAGACCGGGTCGATGCAGAATTTACCCAAGGCGAAAGCCCAGGTTCCCCGCATGCGCAAAACCTTGGACCAGGGCACGGCGGTGACGACGGGCTCCGCATCCTGGTCTATCCACGCGCGCTCTTCGGCGCCGAGGCGGGGATGCTCGGCGGGACGGCGATAGACGATCAGCCACGCCACCAGCCAGACGAAGCTCACGACGCCGGTGATGACGAAGGCGGCGCGCCAGCCGTAAGCGACGGCGATCACGGGAACCAGCAGCGGCGTGATGATCGCGCCCACGTTCGAACCGGCGTTGAATATGCCGATCGCGAAAGCCCTTTCGCGTGCGGGAAACCACTCGGTTACCGCCTTGATCGCGGCCGGAAAGTTACCCGCTTCGCCGATGCCGAGCGCGAAGCGGACGATCGAGAACTGCGTTACGCTGGATGCCAGGCCATGGGCGATGTGCGCTGCCTGCCAGATCACGAAAGCGACCGCATAGCCATAGCGCGCACCGAGCACGTCCATGACTTTGCCGAAAACCAGGAAGCCGAAGGCATAGGCCATGGTGAAGTAGAAGATGACATCGGCGAAGTCGCTTTCAGACCACCCCAGTTCGTTGGAGAGCGTGGGCTTCAGCACGCCGATCATCTGGCGGTCGACGTAGTTTATCACCGTAGCGGCAAACAGCAGGGCGACGATCGTCCAGCGGTATCGTCCGTTCGGCACCGACGGCTTGGTGGTGGCCGACGTCTCCTTGGCGGTCACAGGCTATCCTTCCCTTTGTTGGTCTGGAGCGGCTCAACCGACTACATCGGATCGACCGTCCCACGTTCTTGTTTTACCGCGTTTTCCGAGGGATCGGGTGATTCCACCCGGTTGGAAAACGCTCCAGCGGCCGCTTCACGGCTCTTGTCCGGCTATTCGGATGTTTGGTGGTATGGCTCCAGAATAAGCCGGGGCTGGAGCTGGGGCTGGGGCTGGGG
>NZ_JBJDRF010000084.1:0-16050 GCF_044987305.1 Novosphingobium sp. ZW T3_23 | reverse complement strand
GCTTGGGGGGGGCGGGGGCTCGGGCGGCGTGGAGGCCGGGTCTCCTGCGAAGCGTGCGTCCGGCTGGAACCCCGAAGGCGTAGCGAGCTGGTCGAGCAGCAGCCGGGCGGAGCTTCCCTCGCGTTCTCGCTGGAGGTTGGTCCGACGTGAGAAACCAAGATCAGACATAGTCGTCGTCTCCCGATCCGAACGCGATCGTGCCGTCCGCGGCAAGACGGCGAGCGATGGTCACGACTTCCTTCTGGGCTGCGACCACATCGGCAAGCCGCGTGCGGCCGCGCGCGACGATCTCGTCCTTCACGCCGTCCGCGGCGCGGCTCGACATGGCGCGGAAGAAGTGTTCGCGCTCGTCCTCGCTCACGCCCTTGAGCGCGTCGATCAGGGTATCGTTCGGCACGTCGCGCAGCAGCGAACCCATGGACTTGGGATCGAGCACGAAGAGATGCTCGAACTTGAACATCTCGTCCTCGATCCGCCGCGCCAGTCCCTTGTCGCGGCGGGTGAGTTCGCCCAGCACGCGCTTTTCCACCACTTTGCCGACGCCGTTGATGATTTCCGCCGCCTCGCGCGCGCCGCCGATGGAGAGCGGGCGATTGCCGTGGTGCTGGGCAATGCGGCGCGAGAGCAGTTCCTCGAGCATCTGGATCGCCTGCGGGGATACCGGCCCCAGCGTGGCGATGCGGTGGACGATGCCCGGCTGGTCCTCCGCCGGCAGGGCATGGAGCACGGCGGCGGCCACGTCGGCATCGAGCTGGACCAGCAGCACCGCGATCGCCTGCGGGTGCTCGCCGTGCACCAGCGGCACCAGCGATTCCGGCGTGAGCCACCGCGCGAGTTCCAGCGCCCGGTGTTGGGCCGCTTCCGGCAGGATGCGGCTCATCGTATTGTCCGCCTTCACATCGCCCACGGCGCGGGCGAACATGCCGCGCACTTGCTCGACGCGATCGTGGGCGACCAGGCCGAGCGCCTCCGTCCTGACCACGAAGCCGGCGATGGCCTCGGCGATCAGGTCGGGGCCGATTTCGCCCAGCGCGCACATTCTTTCGCCCAGGCGGCGCAGTTCCTCCGGTTCGAATTCGGACAGGATGCGGCTGGTCTGTTCCTCGTCGAGCAGCATCATCATGATCGCGGCGTTGTCGGTACCCGAAAGGACGGCGGCAGGGTCGGCGGCGGGAAGGGAAGTCTCGCCCATCATGCCGCCTTCACGCCGCCCGCGTTTTCGTCTGGCTGCGGATCGTTGATCATCTGGCGCAGCGCGGCGACGGCGCTGTCCGGTTTTTCCGCGACCAGCCGCTGCGCAAGATTGACCTGGCGAGAGAGCAGGTCGGCGCGGCGCAGGTCGATGTCGAGGCCATCGGCGCCGGGAATCTCGGGCCGATGCGGCAGGGCGCCGACGAGGGTTCCGGAAGCGCCGTCCGGCGTGCCTTCCAGCGCGCGTTCAAGCGCCATTTGCAGAGGGTCGTCCTGTGCATCCTCCTGCGCGCCGCGCTTCGATTTGCGGCCCTTCCGCCCTCTGGTCGCAGCCTTGTCACCGCGCGCAGCCTTGATGAGCGGACGGACGCCGAGCAGGAGCACCATCAGCACCGCCAGCAATGCGGCGCCGTTGCGCACGACCATGGCGAACCAGGGTGTTTCGTAAAAGGGCAGGACATTGTCGTTGGCGGCCTCGAAACTGCGGGTCACGACCTTCACCACGTCTCCGCGCTGGGGATCGGCGCCCACGGCGGCGCTGACCAGAGATTCTATGTCCCGGATTTCCTGCGCCCGCGCGCCCTTCACGGCCTCTGCCTTGATCGCCACCGCCACCGATATGCGCTTGATCCCGCCCGGCCGGGTATTGGCGACGGAAACCTGGCGGCCCAGTTCGTATGTGCGGCTGGACGAGGATTCGCCGTTGGTCGGCGGGGTGCCGGAAGGCGGCGGCTGCGTGCCCTGGGGCGGGCCCGGGCGCGGCTGCGCGGCGGGCGGCGGCGTGTTGGAGAGCACCCCCGGAACGCCGACGGCCGGGCCGGTCCCGGTCGACTGCGACTGTTCCTGGGTTTCGCTGCGCACGACCCCGTCCTTGTCGTAGCTTTCGCGGGCGGAGGTCACGTCGTCCATGTCGAGCGCGACTTGCGCCTCGGTGGTGAAGTTGTCGTGACCCAGGACCGGCGTCAGCAGGCTGGACACCTGGTCGCGGATTTTCGTCTCCAGCCGGGCTTGCAGGTCAAGCCGGTCCCCATCGGGGCCGCCGCTCCCCGCCGAAAGCAGGCGTCCGTGCTGGTCGACCACCTTCACGGCACCGGGGGAAAGGCCCGGAACCGAGCCGGCGACGAGGTTCACGATGGCGGAAACCTGGCTTTCGGAGAGCTGCCGCCCCGCCTTGAGCCTGACCATGACCGAGGCCGTGGGCGGCAGATTGTCACGCACGAAGACGGATTTCTCACCCTCGGCGATGTGGACGCGGACGGAATCGACGCCGTCGATCTCGGCCACGGTCATTTGCAGGTCGTGCTCGCGGGCGGAGCGCAGGCGTTCGCCTTCCAACACGCGGCTGGCGCCCATCGGCAACTTGTCCAGCATCTGGTCGCCGCTTTCGGGCGTCGCCAGCGCGCCGTCGGAAGCGACCAGCATGCGCGCCTTGTAGAAGTCTCCCTCTCCCACCGTGAGGGCGCCGGTGCCGCTGTCTATGCGATAGTCTATCCCGGCCTGATCGAGCGCGGCGACCACGCCCGCGCGGTCGGCATCGTCCAACTGGCCATAGAGCACCCGTTGCGGCGAGGGCGCCAGCATGGCCCATGCCAGCAGCGCCCCGCCCACCGCCGCCAGGCCGAGGAACACGGGCAGCATCTTCCGCACCGCCGGCTGTGCGGCGAAGGCACTCAGGCGTGTCAGCACCGGGCCGCCGGATCGGTCCATGAGCGGGGCGAAGAGGGAGGGCGCGGAGAAGGCGGGGGCGCCCTCGGCGGTCGCGGGAACGAGGTTGGCCATTCAGGTCACACTCCCATCCGCATGATGTCCTGATAGGCGGACAGCAGCTTGTTGCGCACCTGCATGGTGGCCTCGAAAGCGATGCCGGCCTCCTGGCGGGCGAGCATGACTTTGGCGACGTCGGTGACTTCGCCTTTCTGGTAGGCGGTTGTCACGCTTTCGGCGCGGCCCTGCACGGCATTCACGTTTTGCAGCGCGGTTTCGAGTGCATTGGCGAACCCCTGTCCGGCCGGTTCGGCGGGGAGTGTCGGCCCCGCGTTCACCTGCGCCTGCGTGTTGCCCTGTGCCGCGTGGATCTGGCGGAGCAGGTCACTGCGCTGGATGATCTGTTTGCGCAGGGCCATGATCTGGCCGATGCCCCCGGCAGATGAGAGGGGAAGCGAACTCATCGCAGCCCTCCGGCGAAGCCGCGCGGGGCGATGTCGATGCCCGCTTCGCGCAGGGAGGCGAGGCGATAGCGCAGCGTGCGTTCGGAAATGCCGAGTTCGCGCGCCGCGCGCAGGCGGTTGCCGCCGCAGGCCTCCAGAGTGGCGACGATCGCGCGGGCCTCCGAATTCTGGACGATGCTCGACAGCTTGCGGGCTCCGTCGCTTCCGAAGGCCCCGGCCCGCGCCTGTTCTCCGGAATGGCCAGGACCGGCGGGAAGGAGGCGGGCGGGGCTGTCGAACACGATATGCTCGGGCGTGATCGCCGCCTTTCCGTGCGCGAGCAGAAGCGCGCGGCGGATGACGTTTTCCAGCTCGCGCACGTTGCCGGGCCAGGAATGGAGCCTGAGCATGGCCAGCGCCGCATCGCTGAGGCAGGGCACCCGCGTCGCCCCGTCCTGCCGGTCCGCTGGCGCATGGCGCAAGGCCAGGGCGAAGGCGAGCGGGGCGATATCTTCCGGGCGTTCGCGCAGGGGGCGCAGGGCGAGCGGGAAGACATTGAGGCGATAGTAGAGATCCGCGCGGAAACGGCCTTCGGCCACTTCGGTGGGCAAGTCGCGGTTGGCGCAGGCGATCACGCGCAAGTCCACCTTGATCGGCCGCGTCGCACCGATCGGCACCACTTCCTGTTCCTGGAGCGCGCGCAGCAGCTTGGCCTGGAGCGGCAGGGGCAGTTCGGCGATCTCGTCGAGCAGCAGGGTACCGCCGTCCGCTGCGCGCATGAAGCCTTCGCTGGCCTGGATCGCCCCGGTGAACGCGCCTTTCACATGGCCGAACAGCAGGGCTTCCAGCATGGCCTCGGGCATGGCGGCGCAGTTCACGGCCACGAACGGGCCGTTCCGGCGCGGGCTGCGGGCATGGATGAAGCGGCTGAGCACTTCCTTGCCGGTGCCGGTGGGGCCGTTGATCAGCACCGGGATGTCGGTGTTCGCCAGACGGTCTGCCAGGGCGAAGACCGAGAGGCTTTCCGGATCGGCGGCGATCGGCTCGTCCGGGCCGGCCATGGCCGCCAGCAGCATGGCAAGCGAGGCTTCGGCGGTGGGATCGGCATATGTCACGGTGGTGACGCCCGCGCTTTCACGGGTCAGCGCGGCGTGATGGCCGCGCGCCAGATGCACCGCTCGCTTGCGTCCGGAAGCGGAGACCTCGTCGCCGCTGTCGCGCAAGTCGATCGCCGATCCGTCGAACAGCGATCCGGCAATGGCGGCGGCGCGCTGGACGAGCGGTCCGTGGCGCCGATTAAATTCCGTCTCGAAAACCCGTTCGACCATGTGTCGCGTCCCCAGTCGAATTAATCTGTTCCGGGGAGGGATATGGGGGGCTAACGGCGAATCTTTGGGAAATTTAAGGCCCCGTAGCGACCCTTAGTGAAGGTAAATTTTGGCAGATATCCAGGCGTTTCCGAGACGAGCCGTGCTGGTGGCGGGCTTAAATTCTCCTGCCCCTTGCCGGTCTTTGTCCCGACAGCAGCGCCGGATGGGCCGGCAGGAGCTGTTTCCTCTTCGGAATACTCTACGGGAGCCAATTCATGTCCGTCATCAACACCAATATCAGCGCGATTCGCGCTTCGAATGCCTCGAACGCCGCCAACAAGATGCTCGGCACCGCCATGGAGCGCCTGTCGACCGGCAAGCGCATCAACTCCGCCAAGGACGATGCCGCAGGCCTCGCCATCGCCACGTCCATGACCGCGCAGGTCCGCGGCATGAGCCAGGGCATCCGCAACGCCAATGACGGCATTTCGCTGGCCCAGACCGCCGAAGGCGCGTTGTCGGAAGTGTCGAACATGCTCCAGCGCGTCCGCGAACTGGCGATCCAGTCGTCCTCGGGCACCTACCAGGATAGCGACCGCGATGCGATGCAGTCGGAAGTGACCGCGCTGACCAGCCAGATCAGCGACATCCTTGCCGACACGACGTTCAACGGCAACGCCCTGTTCTCGACCACTTCGGGCAGCGACGTGACGTTCGATATCCAGACCGGCGCGAATTCGGGCGAGACGATCACGCTGACGTCCTCGGCCATCAACGGTGCGAACATCACCGCTTCGGCGCTCGACGTCTCGACCGCCGCCGACGCCTCCGACACGATCGACAACGTCGATCTGGCGCTGGAAGACGTGAACCAGACCCGCGCCTCGCTGGGCGCCGGGCAGAACCGCCTCGAATCGGCCGTGAACAACCTGACCAACAACGTGACCAACCTGTCGGACGCGCGTTCGCGGATCGAGGATGCGGACTACTCCGCCGAAACGACCCAGATGGCCAAGGCGCAGATCCTCAGCCAGGCGTCCACTGCCATGCTGGCGCAGGCGAACCAGAGCCAGCAGAACGTGCTGTCGCTGCTGCGCTAACACGGGCGCAATCGTGAGTTAGTCGGCGGGCCCCTGAGGGCTTCCGCAGGCCCCGCCGCACGGGCCCGGCACCATCCCCCAGGGTGCCGGGCCCGTCTTCGTGCTTTCGCGAGAGCTGCGGGCCACGAGCGAATACGGCCAGGACATGATCGGGAAATGGGCGGTTCATAAAGGAGCATGACCTCCATTCGTGAAGCCGGAACTTCCCATGCGCCGCGTTCTTGCCTGCTCTTTCGTTTTCGCCTCCTTGCTCGCCCATGCCGCTCCTGCCTGCGCGGAAACACGCGAGGATGAGCAGGTCTGGGTCAATCTCACGGCCATGGGGCCGATCTCGGGCGATGTGGTCTATTTCGCCGAACTTCAGCCGCGCATGGGCGACGGTGCTTCGCGGCTCGACCAGCTGCTGCTGCGCGGGGCAGTCGGCTTGAAGCTCTCGCCCGCCGTCACGCTCTACCAAGGCTATGCCCACGTCGTGTCGCCGTTGGACGGCGGGCGGGACGTGAACGAGGAACGCAGCTTCCAGCAGCTCAACTGGGCCATGGGCAAGCCCTGGGGCGGCGAGCTGACCTCGCGCACGCGGTTCGAACAGCGCTGGCGTTCGGACGGCGGCGACACGGGCTGGCGCCTGCGCGAGATGCTGCGTTACGAGAAGCCGCTGAAGCCCGGCACCCAGGCGGTCAATGCGCTGGTCTATGCGGAAGGCTTCCTGGCGCTCAACGATACGGATTGGGGCGCGCGGGCAGGCTTCGACCAGTTGCGCTCCTTCGTGGGCGTCGAACTGGGCGTGAAGGACGCGACGACGGTGGAACTGGGTTATCTCAATCAGGTGATCGACCAGACCCGTGGGCGGACGCGGGTGAACCACGTCGCCTCGGTTTCGCTGTTTTTCCGGCACTGAGCGGGGCCTTTTGCGGCCGATCTCGCCTACCAAGCACCGCCTCAATGCCCGCAACGTCATCCTGAACTCGTTTCAGGATCCATCGTTGGGCATTACCGAGAGGTAGTATGAAGAGCGCGGTGAGGGAGGTTACCGATCGGAGCGCGAGGCTTGGCGGCAAGATGGATCCTGAAACGAGTTCAGGATGACGATTGTGATGAGGGGAGGGCCGCCTTCTCCGCGACATCGTCATACTGTGAAGGCGTATGACAAAACGGGCGGGAGTCTTGCGACTCCCGCCCGTATCTGTTTCCGTTGGCGTTTGGATCAGGCGGCTTCTGCAGCTTCGAGGATCTCTTCCGGAGCCTCGTTGCGGATCAGGTAGTCGAAGGCCGAAAGGGCTGCCTTCGAGCCTTCGCCCATGGCGATGATGATCTGCTTGTAGGGCACCGTGGTCACGTCACCCGCGGCGAAAATGCCGGGGAGGTTGGTGGCCGCCTTGTCGTCGATCACGATCTCGCCGCGACCCGTGAGTTCGACGCCGGAGCCCTTGAGCCATTCGGTGTTGGGCACCAGACCGATCTGGACGAACACGCCTTCCAGCTCGACCTTGTGCTCCTGGCCGGTCTCGCGATCCTTGTAGACCAGGGCGTTCACCTTATCGCCGTCGCCTTCGACTTCGGTGGTCTGGGCATTGGTGAGGATCACAACGTTCTTCATCGACTTCAGCTTGTCGACCAGGACCTGGTCGGCGCGCAGCTTGGCGTCGAATTCGATCAGGGTGACGTGGCCGACGATGTTGGCGAGGTCGATCGCCGCTTCCACGCCGGAGTTGCCGCCGCCGATCACCGCCACGCGCTTGCCCTTGAACAGCGGGCCGTCGCAGTGCGGGCAATAGGCCACGCCCTTGTTCTTGTACTCGGCCTCGCCGGGCACGCCCAGGTTCCGCCAGCGGGCACCGGTGGTCAGCACGAGGCTGCGGGCCTTGAGCGAGGCGCCGTTGGCGAAGACCACCTCGTGATAGCCGCCGAGTTCCTTGGCCGGGATCAGCTTTTCGGCGCGCTGAAGGTTCATCACGTCGATGTCGTATTCAGCGACGTGCGTTTCCAGCGCGGCGGCCAACTTGGGGCCTTCGGTATAAGGGACCGAGATGAAGTTCTCGATGCCCATGGTGTCCTGCACCTGGCCGCCGAAGCGCTCCGCGACCACGCCGGTGGAGAAGCCCTTGCGCGCGGTGTAGATCGCGGCCGAGGCCCCGGCGGGTCCGCCGCCGACCACCAGCACTTCGAAAGGCTTCTTGCCGGCCAGCACGGCGGCCGCCTTGGCGTCGGCGCCGGTGTCGAGCTTGGCGAGGATTTCCTCGATGCTCATCTTGCCCGAACCCCACATCTTGCCGTTCAGGAAGACGGCGGGGACGGCCATGACGCCGCGTTCCTCGACTTCCGCCTGGAACGTGCCACCCTCGATCAGGGTGGCGTTCACATGCGGGTTGTTGAGCGCGAGCAGGGTCAGCGCCTGTACCACGTCGGGGCAGTTGTGGCAGGAGAGCGAGAAATACATCTCGAACTCGTGCTCGCCCTCTATGGCGCGGGCGATTTCGAGTGCCTCGTCGGAAACCTTGGGCGGGTGGCCGCCGGCCCAGAGCAGGGCAAGGACCAGCGAGGTGAATTCATGGCCAAGCGGCAGACCTGCGAAACGCACCCAGGCGCTTGCGTCGCTCGCGCGGCGGATGATGAAACTGGGGCGGCGCTTGTCGTCGCCGTCGAAAGTGGCGGTGACCTTGTCCGAGAGCGAGGCGATGGTGGTCAGCAGCTCGCGGGTCTGGGCGGACTTTGCGTCATCGCCAAGCGAGGCGACGAGCTCGATCGGCTCGCGCAGCATGCCGAGATATTGCGAGAGCTGTTGCTTCAGGTTGGCGTCGAGCATGGTCTTGGCGTCCTTTGGAATATCGTTGGTAAAGGGGCGGTCGGGGATTTCTGTTCCGCGTGAGGGCGCGGCTCGGGACGAGGGAAATCCCCGAGCCGCGCACCTTCAGCACGCGACCCGGAAGATCGCGGTAGTGTTAGAGCTTGCCGACGAGTTCGAGCGAGGGAGCGAGGGTTTCTTCACCCTCTTCCCACTTGGCCGGGCAGACCTGGCCGGGGTGCTCGCGCCAGTACTTGGCGGCCTTGATCTTGCGGACGAGTTCGGCGGCGTTGCGGCCCACGCCCTCGGGGGTGATTTCGACCAGCTGGATCACGCCGTCCGGATCGACCACGAAGGTGGCGCGGTCGGCCAGGCCAACGCCTTCGCGCAGGACGCCGAAGTTGTTGGTCAGGTTATGGTTCTGGTCACCGAGGAACGCGTACTTGATCTTGCCGATCTTGTCCGAGGTGTCGTGCCAGGCCTTGTGGCTGAAGTGCGTGTCGGTCGAAACGCCGTAGACTTCGACGCCGAGGCCCTGGAGGGTTTCGTACTGCTCGCCGAGGTCTTCGAGTTCGGTGGGGCAGACGAAGGTGAAGTCAGCGGGGTAGAAGAAGAACACGGCCCACTTGCCGGCGATGTCCGCTTCGGTGACGTCGAAGAAATTCTTGCCCGCCTGGAATGCGGTGTTCTTGAACGGCTTGATCTGGCTGCCGACGATACCCATGGATTTGATCTCCCTCGATTGGGTGTTGAAGTTCGAGGACGGAGATAGGGCCCTCATGTGACGTTGTGTAGGGCGTTGATCCGATTGAGTTGATCGGTTTGCTCGATAAGTGGCGATGGACTGAGCGTTTCTGTCGATAAAATGGCCGCAAGTGCGAAAAGCCGTGCGGCGGCGCGCGGGATCGGGCAACGGAAGCGGCATGAGAACGACAAGACTCGCGCTGCTTCTTGCGGCTTGTGCCTCGCTTGCTGCCTGCAACGGCTGGCCCACCTCGCTCGACAATCGCGCAACCGGCGATGTGCGGTTCCGCTATCATCACCGCCTCTACGACGAATGGTCCAGTTGGGCTCCGGTGGCGCAAGGGCGCGCGGTGCTCCTCGCGCGCGAGCACCGGGTGCGGGACATGTCCGGGCTGGAGATCACGCAGGCCGGGCTGACTTACCGCTATGGCGAGCGCGCGCTGGCGCCGGTGCAGCGGTTCTGCGCGGGCAGCTCCAGTTGCACGCTGGTCTATCGCGGTGAAGGCAGGCTGGAGGCGCGGACTTCCGCGCTGCCGGACGCGCAGGTGCAGTAGGGCGCGAATGCTAGGATTGGCTTAGGCGCTACGATCTGGTCCGTGAACCGACGTCATCCTGAACTTGTTTCAGGATCCATCTTGCCGATCGAGCCGCCGTTGATGGCCAGCAATGGATCCTGAAACAAGTTCAGGATGACGTGGAGCTGCTGGGCGTTCGTTGGGGGAGATTCCAGACGAAACGCCCCCTCAATCCGCCAAAGTGATCGAGATACGCCGGTTGCGCGGGTCGTGCGGGTCGGCGGGGATCAGCAGTTCGGTGTCGGCCACACCTTCGATGCGCTTGAACCGCGCGCCCTCCACGCTGTTGCGGATGAGCTGCTGGCGCGTGGCTTCAGCGCGCCCGGCCGAGAGCGACCAGTTGTTGCCCGCAAGGCCTTGCTTGTAGGGCAGGGCATCGGTGTGCCCCCGGATCGTCAGCGGCCCACCGGCCGGGCCGATGGCCTGCGAAATGGCGGAAAGCAGTTCCACCGCCTGCGGGGTCAGGATCGTGGTGCCCAGGCGAAACATCGAGAAGTCCGCATCGTCCACCATGTCGATCCGCACGCCCTGCGTGGTGTCCACCATCCGCACCTGACGAGAAAGGCGGCGCAGGCGCTCGGTGGAAGCGAGTTTCTTTTCCAGCGCTTCCTTGGCGCGGGAACTACGCTTCACCTTGGAGCCGCCTTCCTTGGGGCCGCCGGTGGCGTCGCGCGGGATGGTGAGTGTCTTGGTGCCGGTCTGCCCGGCCTTGAACGGATAGTTGTCCACTTGCGTCAGCGAGGCGCCGCCGAGCACGCCTTGCCCGGACCCGGCGCTGCCCTGCTTGGTCTTGACCAGGGTGGGCGTGAAGTAGTCGGCGATGCCGCGCCGCTGCTTCTCGGTGGTGGCGCCCAGGATCCAGAGCAGCAGAAAGAAGGCCATCATGGCCGTCACGAAGTCGGCATAGGCGACTTTCCAGGCGCCGCCGTGGTGCCCTGCGGCGACCATGGTGATCTTCTTGACGATGATCGGCCGGGGCGGTTCGGGCTTCTTCTTCGTGGCCATTTCAGCGCCCCCTCATTCAGCGACCCCTAAGGGCATCGAGCAGTTCGGAAAGGCCGGGGCGGAACGCATGGCCCAGTCCGGAACGGGCCGATTCCACCACTAGCGGCTGCGGCCAGCCATGCAGGCTGGCGATGATGACCTGCTTCACCGCCTGGAAGATCTGTTCGTCCTGCTCCAGCACCTGCTTCAGGCGCCCGGCCAGCGGCGAGACGATCCCGTAGGCCAGGAGCACGCCCATGAACGTGCCGACCAGCGCCGAGCCGATCATCGCGCCCAGGATCGAGGGCGGCTTGTCGATCGAGCCCATGGTCTTCACCACGCCCAGCACGGCGGCGACGATACCCAGCGCGGGGAGGGCGTCGGCAAGGCCCTGCAATGCGTGCTGGGGTTCGTGGCTCTCGTGGAAATGGGTCTTCATCGCATTGTCCATCACGTCCTCCACCGCGTGGACCTCCAGCGTGCCGGAAGAGACGACGATCAGGGTCAGCGTGTCGCAGATCAGGTGGACCAGCGGCTTGTTGGCGAGCAGGCGCGGGAATTCGGCGAAAAGCGCGGAGGTTTCAGGTTCGTTGACATGGCTTTCCAGCGCTACCGGGCCTTCCGAGCGCAGAATCTTCATCAGCCGGGTGGTGAGGATGATGGCGTCTATATGATCCTGCTTGTTGTGGCGCGGGCCCTTGAACACTTTGCCCAGCCCGCCGCCGAGCGCCTTGATTTCGTGCATGGAATTGCCGGTGACGATGGCCCCGATCGCGGCGCCGCCGATGATCAGCATCTCGTGCGGGATCGCTTCCATGACCGGGCCGAGCGCCCCCCCGGTCATCGCAAAGCCGCCGAAAACCATCACCAGCAGGATGACGACGCCGATGATCACGAACATGCAGGCAGTCCCCCGGATTCAGGCCCTCTGGCAGGCCGGACGCGAAAGGCGGATCAGTTCAGCCGGTCGAACAGGCTGAGCGAGGCGAGCCGGGTGAAGCTGGCCTGGCTGGCTTCCAGCACTGTCATCGTTTCCTGAAGCTGCGCCAGAGCGGTGGCGAGGTCGACGCCGCCGAGGTCCGCTTCCTCCGAAGAGCGCAGTTCCGACAGGTTGACGCGGCGGTCGTCGGTCACCTCGATCCACGCCAGCCGGGTGCCGATCACGGTCTGGCCGGTGGAAAGCGTGTCCAGCCCGGTCTTGAGATCGGCCAGCGCACTACCTGCCGCGCCGGCCGGATCGGCCGAACCGCCCGACAGCGCGCTCGCGAGAGTCCGGACCACGGACATGAGGTCCGTCGCCGCGCCGTCGGCGCCGGTGAACGACAGGAAGGCCGGGCCGGTCATCGAGCGCGTCACGCTCTGTCCGTCGCCCAGCGGCAGTTCGCCGGAGCTGTTGGTGCCGACGTAGACCGGCTTGCCCGCTGCATCGAGGCTATAGGCATCTCCCGCGCTCTCGCCCCCGAACAGCGCGTGGCCGCTGGAATCCCGCGCATTGGCGAGGGAGAGGAGATTGTTGAAGATCTGGTCCAGCTCCTGGCCGATCGAGGCGCGCTGGGTGTCGGTGAGCGTGGAATTGGAGGCTTCCATCGCCAGTTCCTGCGCGCGGATCAGCGCATCCGTCATGTCCGACATGGCGGCGTCCGCCAGCGAAAGGTCGGCGCTGGCGCGTCCGGCGCTGGTGCGGTCGATCCCCGCCAGCTTCTCCTGCCGGGCCAGCGCGCGCAGGCGCGAAGCGGCGACCGGATTGTCCGAGGACCGCTCCAGCTTGCTGCCGCTGGACATCTGCGCCTGGTAGTTCTCGGCCCGCGTGCGCAAGTCCTTCATGTCGCGGCGGGCGCGCTCGAAGAAGGCGCTGGTGCTGGTGGATACGATCGACATGGCGCGGACTACCTGATGGCAAGGATGGAATCGAAGATGTCGGAAGCGACCTGCATGACCCGGCCGGACGCCTGGTAGGCCTGCTGGAAGCGCGTGAGGTTGATCGCCTCTTCGTCGAGATCGACGCCGGCCTGGGCCTGGAGCGCCACTTTCGCGGTGCCGGCGATGGATTCCAGCGCATCGCGGGTCACGGTGCGTCCGGCGACGGCGCTGGAGATGCCGAACAGCAGGGTGTCCATCGCGCCTGCCGGATCCGCACTTTCGAGGGCAGCCCGCATCGAGACGAGGTTCGAGGTGTCGCGGCTGTTGGCGCCGGATCCGGCAGGCGCGGTGGCGATCTGGTTGCCGCTGGTCAGGGCCAGCGAGATGTCGGCGGCATTGCTTCCGGAGAACATCGCCTGCCCGGCCGCGCCGGTGAGGTCGGCCCCGGCCGTCTGCGTTCCATTGAGCGCCGAGATCACCCCTGCGGCGGTGGCGTCGAGCTGATCGCGGACGGCGGCGAGTTCCGTGAGGGCCTGTCCTTTCCCGGCCAATGCGCCGGAAGAGAGCGTGGCTGCGGTGCCGCCCAGCGTGAAGGAGATCGTGCCGTCGCCGCCGCTTGCCATGGCCAGCGTGGCGGCACTGCCGCCGTCGACCAGCCCCGGCCCGCCGGAGCCGCCGACCCGGACCTGCACCGAACCGTCGGTGGCGAAAGCGGTAGAGATATCGACCTGTCCGCTCAGCTTTTCCAGCAGCATGTCGCGCTGGTCCAGCAGGCTGGTGCGGTCGCTGGAGGCATCGGCCGCGCGGGAGAGGCGCAAGTTCACGCGGGCCAGTTCGGCGGCCGTGGTATTGACCGAATCTACCCCGTCCTGCGCTTCGAAGCGCAGGCCGTCGCCAACGGCGGCCAGGCTGGAGGCGGCCGTATTGAACGTCTGTGCAAGGGTGCGGCCCTGCTCCAGTGCCGAGGCACGCAGCGAACCGTCGGTCGGGTCGGACAGGAGTTGCTTCAGCGCGGCTTCGAAATCGACGATGGCATCGTAGACGCCGGTCTGCTCGACCGCGCTTTCGATGTTCTCCAGCCCCTGCACTTCGGCCCCAGCGCGGGCGGCGTCCGAACCGGTGCGGCGCACTTCGGACTGGCGGAACATGTCCGCATTGCGCACGATCCCGGTGATGCGCACGCCCGCGAGGTTGATCGCATTGGGCTGGGAGGCGACCGAATTGACCGCCACTTCCGATAGCGAGACGCTGCGGCGGACATAGCCCTGGGAAGAGGCATTGGCGATGTTCTGCGCGGTCACGTCCAGCGCGGCCTTGGCGGCGCGGGTGCCGGAGCGGGCGATGGTGATGAGATCGGCGGCCATGACTTTTACGCCTCCTTCTTCGCGGGCAGGAATCGGGCCATCTGTTCCTCGATGATCCTGGCCAGGCCCAGCACGCCGCTGTCGGCGGTGACGTCGGCGAAGTGCTCGTCCTGCATCCGATTGAAGGTATCGAGCGCCTGGCCGCCGAAGATCGGCTCGCCGCCGAAATGCGCCTTGCGGGCCTCGGCCAGCATCTGGCGCACGAACAGGGCTTCGAACTGCTTCGCGGTGACGGCCAGTTTCTCGCGGTCGGTGGCGCCCGGGGCGATGGTCATGCCGAGAAGCGTCGAGGGTATCGTGCTCATATCACCACCATTTCCGCTTTGAGCGCACCGGCCTGCTTCAGCGCTTCCAGGATCGCCACGAGATCGGAAGGGGTGACCCCCAGCAGGTTGAGCGCATCGACCACGCGAGCGAGCGAGGCACCGCCCCGGAACAGGGCGACCGAGCGCTTTTCCTCCTCGGTGTCGATCGCGGAATGCTCTTCCACTTCGGTCCGGCCACGGCTGAACGGCGCGGGCTGGACGACCATGGGGTTTTCCTGGATGCGCACGGTCAGCTTGCCGTGGCTGATCGCGGCGGGCGAAAGGCGCACGGCCGAATTGATGACGACGGTGCCGGTGCGGCTGTTGACGATCACGCGCGCCGGGGTTTCGGCGGGGTCGACGTCGATCATCTCGATCGCCGCCATCATCGAGGCGCGGCTGTCGGGATCGGCGGGGAGGCGCAGGGCTACGGTAACGCCGTCCTCCACCGAAGCCGTGCCGGGCAGGCGCGTGTTGATGGCATCGCGTACGCGGGCGGCGGTGAGGAAGTCCGAGTTGAACAGGTTCCAGCGCAAGGCGTCTCCGCCCTCGAAGCCGGTGGCGACCGCGCGTTCGACGCTGCCGCCTTCGGCGATGCGGCCCACGGTGGGAATGTTGATCGTCACGTTGGAGCCGTCCCGCGCCGAAACGCCCAGGCCCCCGACCGCGAGATTGCCTTGCGCCATCGCATAGATCTGGCCGTCCGCGCCATAGAGCGGGGTGAGGATCAGCGCGCCGCCGCGCAGGCTCTTGGCCTTGCCGATGGTGGAGACGGTCACGTCGATGCGCTGGCCGGGCTTGGCGAAGGCGGGAAGGTCGGCCGTGACCATGACGGCGGCGGCGTTCTTGAGGCCGGGGGAAATGCCCGGCGGCAAGGTCAGGCCCATGCGGCCCGAAACGCCCTTCATCGCCTGCGTGGTATATTCGAGATTGTCGTCCCCGGTGCCCGGCAGGCCGACGACCACGCCGTAGCCGGTGAGCTGGTTGGAGCGCACGCCCTGGAACTGGCCGAGATCGCGCAGACGCTCCGCATGGGCGTCCAGCGGGGCGAGGAACATGATCAGCGAGGCCAGCATCGCCGCGAGCAGCGTGGGCAGCCAGCGCTGGCGCCGGGAAAGTTTCTGCTGTGTCATCAGAACGGCGAGATCCGGTTGAAGAACTGGCCGAGCCAGCCCTGACGGCCGCTGCGCATGATCGCGCCCTTACCGGCATATTCGATGCGGGCGTCGGCGACGCGGGTCGAGGCGAGGGTATTGTCCTCGTCGATATCGGCGAGGCGGACGATGCCGGAAAACCGGACCCATTCGTCTCCCTGACTGACGAGCATCTTCTTCTCTCCTCTGACGAGCGCCGTTCCGTTCGGGCGCACTTCGGCGATGGTGACGGACAGCACCGAACTCAGCGAACTCGTCTGCGTCGCGCTGCCCTGACCATTGAACGTCGAGGAGGAGCTGGCGTTAAGGGCATCGGGCTTGAGAAACGACAGCGGCCCCGATGTCGGCGGCACGATCGCGGCGCCGCCGCCCTTCTGGCTTCGGGAGCCTGCGGTCTTGGCGGCAGTCGTCGATTCCACCAGCAGGATCGTCAGGGGATCGCCGACGCGGGCCGCGCGGGTGCCCCCATGAAGCGGCGCATAGCCTGCCGATACGCTGAAGATTCCACCGGTAACGGGCTGCGTTGGGGGAGGG
>NZ_JBJDRF010000083.1:0-16341 GCF_044987305.1 Novosphingobium sp. ZW T3_23 | reverse complement strand
CCGTGACGTCACGGCGCTGCCCAGCCACCCGGGTTTCCTCAAGTGCGAGAAGGCCGGCGAGCGCGAGCTTCGGATCACCTACGACAAGGATCGCAGCAATGCTGGCGAGATTCTTTCGGCGGTCCAGGCCCAGGGCTTCGCGATCGTGGACGTCACCACCCGCGAGGCCGATCTGGAGGACGTGTTCGTCAGCCTGACGAGTTCCGTGGCGGCGTGAGTTATCTCTATCTGGCCATAGCCATCGTCGCGGAGGTTATCGCCACGTCCTTCCTGAAACAGTCGGAAGGGTTCACGCGGGGCCTGCCGACGGCGATCATGGCGGTGGGTTACGGGGTCGCCTTCTACTGCCTCTCGCTGGCGCTGCGCGGCATACCGACCGGCGTCGCCTATGCGATCTGGTCGGGCGTGGGCATCGTGCTGATTGCCGCCATCGCATGGATATTCCAGGGGCAGAAGCTGGACCTGCCCGCCATGATAGGCATCGTTTTGATCATGGCGGGTGTCATCGTCCTGAACCTCTTTTCGCAGTCCTCCGCACACTGACGCGGGCGGCCTGCGGGCACCGGCGACGCTGCACTGCAACATGATTGCCGCGCGCAAAGGCTTGCGAAGCTAATTATTGCGTCCCGGCGACAGTCCCGGCATGGAGCCGGCATGGCTACGCAGATCGATCCGAATAGCACGCAAGAGGTTCCCTGCCACGACGTGATCGTCGTCGGCTCCGGTGCGGCGGGCCTTACCGCCGCGCTGGCACTGGCGGAAAAGCTGAAGGTTCTGGTCCTTGCCAAGGGCGGGCTGACCGGTGGCTCCACGGCCTGGGCGCAGGGCGGCATCGCCGCGGTGCTCGATGCGGGCGATACGTTCGAGGAACATATCTCCGACACCATGATCGCCGGTGCAGGCCTCAACCGCCGGGACACCGTGGAATTCGTGATCGAGCGGGCGCCTCACGCGATCGAGCGGCTGGTCGAACTGGGCGTTCCCTTCAATACCGAGGGTAGCGAGCTGCACCTCACCCGCGAGGGCGGCCATTCGCACCGCCGCATCGTCCATGTGGCGGACGCCACCGGATGGGCGGTGCAGAGCGCGCTGCTCAAGGCGGCGGAGGATCACCCCAACATCACCCTGCTGCCGGGCCAGTCTTGCATCGATCTCATCACCGGGCGGCACGAACTGCGCTACTCGGGCTCAGGTAGGGTCTGGGGCGTCTATGCGCTCGACGAGAAGACGGGCCGCGTGGCAGCGCATACCGCCCGCGCGACGATCCTGGCCACCGGCGGGGCGGGCCGCGTCTACCAGTTCTCCACCGCGCCGCGCGGTGCCACGGGTGACGGCATCGCCATGGCCTGGCGGGCGGGGGCGCGCGTCTCCAACATGGAGATGATGCAGTTCCACCCGACCTGCCTCTATAACCTGGACGTCAAGAACTTCCTCATCACCGAGGCCGTGCGCGGCGAGGGCGGGCGGCTGCTCCACCCGGTCACCGGCCACCGCTTCATGCCCGATTACGACGCGCGCGCCGAACTGGCCCCGCGCGACGTGGTCGCCCGCGCCATCGACGACCAGATCAAGCGCTACGGGCTCGATTACGTCCACCTCGACATCAGCCACCAGCCCGAGGAATTCATCCGCGAGCACTTCCCCAACATCTACGAGAAGCTGCTGGGCCTGGGCATCGACATGACCAAAGAGCCGATCCCGGTCGTGCCTGCGCAGCACTATACCTGCGGCGGCGTGCTCATCGATCTCGATGGCAAGACCGACCTGCCGGGCCTCTATGCGGCGGGGGAATGCACCGAGAGCGGGCTCCACGGCGCCAACCGCCTGGCGTCCAACTCGCTGCTCGAATGCTTCGTTTTCGGGGAATCCTGCGCGGCCCATATCCTCGACCACTGGGACGCCTTCGATGCGCCGCCGCCGGTCCGCGCTTGGGACGAGAGCCGGGTGATCGATTCCGACGAGGAAGTCGTCATCAAGCAGAACTGGACCGAGATCCGCCGTTTCATGTGGAACTACGTGGGCATCGTGCGCACCACCAAGCGGCTGGAGCGCGCCATGCACCGCATCCAGATGCTCAATGGCGAAGTCGAGGAATACTACCGCCACTTCCGTGTCTCGACCGACCTGATCGAACTGCGCAACCTGCTCCAGACCGCCGAACTGATCGTCCGTTCGGCGCTGCACCGGCATGAGAGCCGGGGGCTCCACTTCACGCTGGACTACCGCGAGACGGAAGCGGAACCGCACGATACCGTGCTGGTGCCTTGAGGGGGCCGCACTAAGCCGACGTCGTACCCGTCATCCTGAACTTGTTTAGCTGCGCTGGCCTTCGGCTCAGGATCCATCTCGCCGAACGGGCTGCCGCTGATGGTCAGAAATGGATCCTGAACCAAGTTCAGAACGACGGGGTGTGTAGGGAGGAAGCGGTTCGGAGGCACATACCACGGCTACCCCGTAATGACGCAACGAAGTCCTCAACCCTCGACCGGCGCCGTCGTGACGCCGAGGTCAGGCAGGCCTACCGAGCGCTTGCCGGAAAAGTCCGTGCGCACCACGATCAGACCGTCCTTTTCCAGATAGTCGAGCAGACGCGCCACCCGGCGCGGGCTGCTGGTGCCGTAGATCCGGGCGAGGGTCATGTCGTCCGGGCAAGGCTGCCCGTCCATGGCCGCGCGGGCGATCATGTAGAAGGGCGCCAGCGCATCGTCGGGGACGTGCTTGGCCAGGTTGACCAGATCGACCCAGCGTTCCTCGTCGGGGTCCTCGATACCGGCCATGGCCGCCGCGAAGCCCCGGCGGAACATCGTGGCGTCCACGCCGCGCACCGAAATGCCCTTCATGCGGCAGCGGATTGTGAAGTCCTGGAACAGCGTGGTCGCGGACTGGAACGTGCACTCCGGATCCTGCGCCATCGCGTTCAGGATCTCCAGCATTGCCGCCCGGCTTTCCTCGGGCTCGGGTTCCGGTCGTTCGGGGCGCGGCGGCGGGGCTGCCGAGGCGGACTGGCCCAGCGCGATCGATTCGCTCAGCATGTCGACATCGACTGCCGGGCGCGGGGCGGGCCGGGCGAACTCCGGGCGTTCCGGTTCGACGTGGAGATTGTCGTGCAGCAATTCGCGCAGTTCGTCGGTCGATGCGGTGGGCAGCGGCATCAGGCCGGGGGTGATCGACTTGGCGCCGGTCAGCACCGAGCCGATGTTGACCGCCACCGGGCGGCGGCTGATCGCCGGGCCCAGGCCCAGGAACTGGCCGCGCGCCAAATCGCGGATCGATTCGGCCTGGCGCCGCTCCATGCCCAGCAGGTCTGCCGCGCGCACCATGTCGATGTCGAGGAAGGTGCGGCCCATCAGGAAGTTCGAGGCTTCGGCCGCCACGTTCTTGGCCAGCTTGGCCAGGCGCTGGGTGGCGATGACGCCTGCCAGACCGCGCTTGCGGCCACGGCACATCAGGTTGGTCATGGCGGCCAGACTGACGCGGCGGGCCTCTTCGGAAACTTCGCCGGCGGCGGCGGGCGCGAACATCTGCGCTTCGTCCACCACCACCAGTGCCGGATACCACTGCTCGCGCGGGGCATCGAACATGGCGTTGAGGAACTGCGCGGCGCACTTCATCTGCTGGTCGATCTCCAGCTCGTCGAGCGCCAGAACCACCGAGGCGCGATGCTCGCGGATGCGGGCGCCCAGCCGGACGATCTCGGCTTCCGCATAGGCGGCACCGTCGATCACGACATGGCCGAATTCCTCGGCCAGGCTGACGAAATCGCCTTCGGGGTCGATGACGACCTGCTGGACGATGGAGGCGCTCTCTTCGAGGAGGCGGCGCAGCAGGTGCGACTTGCCGGACCCGGAATTGCCCTGCACCAGCAGGCGGGTCGCGAGAAGTTCCTTGATGTCGATCTCGATCGACTCACCCTTCGGGGTCTGGCCGATCACGATATTGGCGCTCACGCCTGCTGCCTTGGGCAAGCCGGTCGCCGGAGGCAAGCGGAAGCAGCCGCTTTATCCATAACTTGAGTCGCAGGCCTGCCGCTTCGGCGGCGCCGAATCGCGGAAATCCGCGCCAGTCACCGGCCTGTCACAAGCGGCGCGCATAAGTTCGGAGATCATGACTCCTCCGGTTTCCCCCGATATCGACGACATCGAACAGCGACCTTTGCGGCTTGTCGTACTGGCAGGCCATGGCCTCGGCCCGGAAGGCGTCGATGCCCTTGCGGAGCGGTTCGGAGAGAAGCACCGCTGCCTGATTCCCCTCGCGGGAAGGCCGCTGATCGCGCATGTGCTGCAAACCGCCGCGCAGCATCCGCGCGTGGCCAGCCTTGCTGTCTGCGTCGAGCGGGAGGCTTTCGATCCGATTTGGGACGTGCTGACGCGCCTGCCGGGGCGCGGGTCCGTCGCGCTCGTCGAAGCGAGGGGCGATATCGCCGAAAGCGTCCGCGCCGCTGCGGAGGACTGGGACGGCCCGCTGCTGGTGACCACCGCCGACCATGCGCTGCTGAGCACGGAGTCGGTCGATGCCATGGCCGAGATGCTGGAAGGCTGCGACGTCGCCTTCGCGCTGGCGCGCCGCGATGCGGTGGAGGCGGCCCACCCTAAGGCCCTGCGCAGCTATATCGCCCTGCGCGACGGCGACTTCGCCACTTGCGACCTTTACGGCATGGCGAGCGCGCGCTTCGTCGATGCGGTGGACGTGTTCCGGGGCGCTCGGATCGGCGGGCGGGAGAGTTCCCGCATCCTGCGCGCGATCGGCTTGGTCGGGCTGGTGATGATCAAGCTGGGGCTGGAATCGCTGTCAGGCGCGGTCGTGCGGGCTTCGCGCCGGTTGGGCCTGCGCGTGAGAGCAGTGATCATGGCCGACGGCACCCAGGCGATCGATGTCGATAACGACCGCACTTATGCCATCGTGCGCGACCTGCTGGGCGATGCTTCGTCGGATGGCAGTGAATCGAATGGCAGCGAAACGGAATCCGCACGCGCCGTGGCGTGAGCAAGTCCGGACTCGTCCGGGGTGCCGGATTCCACCCACGACGGGGGGCGGCGAAAATTCCAGAAGCCCAAACGACTTTCGGGCCCCCTTGCGGGGGCCCGAAGGCTTTTGTCCAATCCTGATCTACAGGGATGATGGTGCGGTCAAGAAGACTCGAACTTCCACGGGCTTTCGCCCACAACGACCTCAACGTTGCGCGTCTACCAATTCCGCCATGACCGCTAAATCATCACCGGGGAGCTGCGAAGCCGCCCCTTGGCAGGAGCGCGCCACTAGCAAAGGGTTCCTGACCCGGCAAGAGGCTTCGCGCGATTATTTTCAAAAAGGGCGATTTTTTTTAGCCGCCTCTGATTTTCCGGCGGAAATGCGTGAGAAACGCAAAAACGCGCCCAGGCCTTCCGGTCGGGCGCGTCGAGATTCCGGCGGCGAGCCACCGGCGACTTGCGAGAGGTTACTGGGGTTTCCAGCCGATTTCGGCGGCGGATGCCGCCTTGGGAATGTCCGTCAGCGCTTCGTTGACCGTGATCGCCTCGCCCGGAGCCAGCTTGCGCTTCGAGGGCACCACTTCCTTTTCATAGACGATGCGGTCCCGCTTGTCGCGAAGCACGACCAGAAGCGAGGGCACCTTGCGGGCCTCGCTACCGACATTGCTGATGGTGCCGCTGACCGAGAAGAATTCCGTGCCGTCCGGCAGCGGCTTGCGGTCCTGCCGCTTGCGCGGGAAATCGAGTTGCAGGTCCGGCTGGGCCTGCGAGAACGTCTGGTGCGGGATCGGCAGCCAGTCGGGCAACCCGCCCCAGGCGACCGCGCCGGTGAGGCTCAGCGTCACGACGGCGAACAGCACCGAGCCGAAGGTCGCGATCCGCGTCCAGTTGCGACGCGGACGGAACGGCGGTGCGAAATCGAAGCTGGAGTGCCCTTCGTCGGCATAGTGGCCGGCGGTGGTGTCGTCGTAGACCGGGGCGGACTTGCGGGTGGCGCGATCGTCCGATGCCGTCGCGGTCGCGGCCGCTTCGTCGGGAGCTGCCGGAGCGGCAGGCGGCGCGGTTCGGCCGGGCACGCGAATGGCCTCTCGCGCGGCCTGCGGTGCCGGGGGGCTATCCTTTAAGGGGGCGGCCTGTAAAGGCACGGCCTGTACCGGGACGCCCTGAACCGGAGCAGCCGGGGCGGGCGGCGGCGTGAATGCGGGCTGCCGGGGCGGTTCCACCGGTTCGCCAGGCGTCGGTGCCTCAGGAAGCGGTCCGTCTGGAATCGGTTCAGCGGCAGGCGCCGCAGCTTCGGGGCCTTCCTGGAACCAGCTGTGGCGGCACTTGGCGCAGCGAACGGTGCGGCCGTCCACACCGACCGCACTGTCCGGCACGGCGTATCGTGTAGAGCAAGCTGGGCAAGCGATGATCATGATCGCAAGCTAAAGCACGAGTGACTCGGCCACGACAAGGCATCGACCTGTGGGCACAAGCCGGAACGCCCTTTTTTCCACATTCAATGCTCGCTATAGCCGCTATGTCGCCCGTTCGGACCAGACGCAGCACAGATTATACGAGCATGACCGCGGACGGGGAAATCGTTCATTTCGACAATGTCGGCTTGCGCTACGGCGCGGAGCGCGAGGTGCTGTCCGATCTTACCTTCACGCTGTTCGCGGGGCGGTTCTACTTTCTTACAGGTGCCAGCGGCGCGGGGAAAACCTCGCTGCTGCGATTGCTCTATCTGGCGCAGCGGCCCTCGCGCGGGGCGATCCGCATGTTCGGCACCGACGCCATCACCTTGGCCCGCAGTCGCCTGCCCAACCTTCGCCGACGGATCGGCGTGGTATTTCAGGACTTCCGCCTGATCCCCCACCTTTCCGCCTTCGACAACGTGGCCCTGCCGCTGCGGGTGGCCGGACATCAGGAGCGCGACATCGGCGATCCGGTCCGCGACATCCTCGAATGGGTCGGCCTGTCGGAAAAGATCGACGCGCGCCCGGCGACCCTTTCGGGCGGCGAGCAGCAGCGCGTGGCCATCGCCCGCGCCGTCATCGCCCGCCCGGCGATGCTGGTGGCGGACGAGCCGACCGGCAACGTCGATGCCGAAATGGCGCTGAAGCTGCTGCGCCTGTTCGAGATGCTGAACCGGCAGGGCACGACGGTCGTCGTCGCCACCCACGACCTCGACCTGCTCCGCAAGGTGCCCGACAGCCTGATCATGCGGCTGGACCGGGGGCGATTGGCCGATCCCACCGGCGCGCTGCGCTATCCTCCGCGCAGGCCGGCATGAGCGAGAGCCTGACCGTCGTATCCAAACGGCGCCGTTTCCTGCGCCTGCCTGGTTTCCGGCTCTCCTCCTTTTGGCCAGCCATCTTCTGGAGGCGTCTGGGCGTGCGCGGCGCGGAACTGATTCCGCAGACCCGCATGTCCGGACCGATGCCCTGGGTGATCGCGATCATGGTGGCGATGACCGCCATCGCGCTGGCCGCGGGCCTTGCGCTGGGCAACGCCATTTCTTCCGCGCGGGCCGAGATAGAGGGCGGCGTCACCGTGCAGGTGCTCGAACCGCGCGACGACATCCGGAGGCTGGAGACGAAAGCTGCCGTGGCGGCAATCCAGCGCCTCCCGCAGGTTGCCGGGCTGCGCGAAGTTCCGCAATCCGAACTCGACGCCCTGATCGAGCCCTGGCTCGGCACCGGGATTTCGGCGGCTAGCGGGGCGGCGATCCCGGTGCCGTCGTTGGTCGACGTGCGCCTGAAGGGACCGGCGACGGCGCAGCGCCTCTCTGCCATCGAGAAGGCCGTGTCTGCCGTCGCGCCATCGGCGAAAGTCGATGCGCAATCGACCTGGCTGGGGCCCGTGTTCGACGCGATGGTATCCTTGCAGGTGCTGTCGATCTCGCTGGTGGTGTTGCTGGCCGGCGCTCTGGCGGCGGCGGTACTGCTGGCGGCACGCTCTGCGCTGGGCGCCAATCGCGACGTGATCGAGATCGTCCATCTGCTGGGCGGCACCGATACCCAGGTCGCCAGGGTCTTCCAGCGCTCGATCGGTTACGATGCGGCGGGCGGCGGCACTGTCGGGCTGGCACTGGCGATGGTGGTGATTCTCTCGCTGGGACGACGGTTCGCCAGCCTGGGCGCGGGATTGGTGGATAGCGGCGCGCTTATCTGGAGTGATTGGCTGCTGCTGGCGCTGGTTCCGCTGCTCTCCACCCTGCTGGCCATGCTCACGGCACGGCTGACGGTGCTGCATGCACTGCGCAAGATGTTATAGCCTGCACAAGTCGCTATAGATCGCTCATGTTCCGCCGCACCGCCGCCTTCTTCCTGCTGATCTGGCTCTTCGGGTTCCTCTGGTTCGCGGTAACGCTGCCGGGGCCGCTCGACGATGCGACGCGGACCGATGCGGTGATCGTGCTGACCGGCAGCAAGGGACGGATCGAACGCGCGCTCTCGGTGCTGGACGCCGGGCGGGCACCGCGCCTGCTGATCTCGGGCGTCGATCGCGAGGTGAAGCCGCGCGAACTGGCGGCCGAGTTCCGCATTCCCGATCGCCTGCTGAAGTGCTGCATCACCCTCGGCTACGAAGCCTACGACACGCGCTCCAACGCCGTCGAGGCGGCGAACTGGCTGGCGCGGCGCAAGGCCCGGTCGGTGCGGCTGGTCACGGCGGACTGGCACATGCGCCGCGCGGCCTACGAACTGGCGCGCGAATTGCCTGACCATATCGATATTCGCGAGGACGGGGTGCCTTCCCGGCCGAGCCTGAGCACGCTGTTTCTGGAATATCACAAGTACGTCGGCCGCATGGCGCTCGACTTCTGGAACCGGCCCCCCTGGAAAGCCCATTGATGCGCGCCACTCCCTTCGACGTCATCCGCAGCCTCCTGTTCTATCTGGTGTTCTATCCCGGAACCCTGGTGTTCATCGCCGGCGTGGGCGTGACCTCGTTTATTGGAACCGAGCCGCTCCGGCGCGTGGTGCGCGGGTGGAGCCAGTTCCATCGCCTCTGCTGCCGCTGGATCCTGGGGATTCGGCTGAAGGTGGAAGGCACGATGCCCGAGGATGGCGTGCTGGTGGCGATGAAGCACGAAAGCTTCTTCGAAGCGATCGATCTGCCGGCGATGATGAATTTCCCCGCGCCATTCCCGAAGGGAGAACTGGTTCGCCTGCCGGGCTGGGGCTGGGCCGCGAGCCAGTACGGCGTGGTCGCGGTGGAGCGCGAACAGGGTGCCAAGGCCTTGCGCGCCATGGTCGCTTCGGCACGCAGCTTCGCCTCCAAAGGCCGGCCGCTGGCGATCTTCCCGGAAGGGACGCGGGTTCCGCATGGCCAGAGCATGCCGCTTCAATCGGGTTTCGCCGGACTCTACAAGCTCCTTGGCTTGCCGGTGGTGCCGGTGGCGGTCGACAGCGGCCGCTTCTACCATCGCCTCTGGAAGAAGCCGGGCACGATCACCTTCCGCGTCGGCGCGCGGATCGAGCCAGGACTTCCCCGTGACGAAGTGGAGGCACAAGTCCTGGATGCGATCAACGCGCTCAATCACTAGGATTTGGTGTTAGAATCTGGCGGATTTGCGGCCTCGCGCACGTCCACCCGCTGCCGTTCCAGCGTTACCGGACCGTAGCTGGTGAGGAAGGAGGCCCCGGCCGCATCCGGTCCGACACCGATCTTCGCGATCGCTGCCGGGTGCGCCATGCCGGTGGCGTCGATCAGATGCCAGGCGCCGTCCAGGAACACTTCGGCCACCGCGTGGAAATCCTGCGGCTCGACGCCGAGCCCGTAGACGCTGGCGAAACGCGCGGGGATGCCGCCGGCCCGGCACAGGCTGATGACGAGATGGGCATAGTCGCGGCAGACGCCCTGGCCAGAGCGGAAGCTGTCGGCCGCAGTGGTCCGGGCATCGCTGGCTCCCGGCACGTAGCGCATGTGCCCTTCCACCCAGTCGCGGATCGCCATGACCCGATCGCCACCGTTCAGATTTCCGAACCGATCGAGCACGAAGGTCTGGAACGTGTCCGAAGGGCAGAACCGCGAAGGCATGAGATAGTCTACCGTCTCCCCCGGAAGCAGGTGCGGCGGCACGGCGGCCAGTCCCTCGATCGGCATGACCATTCGGCAGGGCTCGACGATCGCTTCGTAGCGCAGGCTGAGGTGGTGCTCGGCCTGGAGCCAGATCCGTTCGCCGATGTTGTCGCAGCCGGGAACCCGCGCGAAATGCGCCACGGGAGGTAGCGCGATCCGGGCCTTATGGACGACCTGCTCGGGCAGGATCGCCGCCTCCAGTTGCAGGAGGATCGCGGTCGGACCGGACAGCGCGTATTCGAGTTCCGTTAGTATCGCGAGCTTCATCGGGGAGAACCGCCTGCCTGAACGACTTTCCCGTTCAAAGCGCGATCGCGGCTTCGGCTCCCGCCTTTGGAAGATTGCCCGGATCGGCCTCTTCTAGCCTGCTTCCTGTTCGTGATCGCCGCGTCCGAAGTCCGGGCGCGAATCGTCCTGGCCTTCCTCGATGATCGAGCGGCGGATCGCGCGGGTGCGGGTGAACTGGTCGAACAGCGCCTGCCCGTCGCCCACCCGGATCGCGCGTTGCAGGGCGGTAAGATCTTCGGTGAAGCGCTGGAGCATGGTGAGCACGGCTTCCTTGTTGGACAGGAACACGTCGCGCCACATCGTCGGGTCGGAAGCGGCGATGCGGGTAAAGTCGCGGAAGCCGCCCGCCGAATACTTGATGACTTCGCCCTGCGTCACGTCCTCCAGATCCGAAGCCGTGCCCACGATCGTATAGGCGATGAGGTGCGGTACGTGGCTGGTGACGGCGAGCACGAGATCGTGGTGCTCGGGCGTCATGATCTCGACATTGGCGCCGAGCGCCTCCCAGAAGCCGACGAGTTCGCTGAGCTTGACGAGGTCGGTCCGCGCCGCCGGGGTGACGATGCACCAGCGGTTGCGGAACAAGTGCGCGAAGCCCGCGTCGGGCCCCGAATTCTCGGTGCCGGCCACCGGGTGGGCGGGGATCACCATGTGGTCCGGCAGCGCCTCGCCCAGCGCCTTGGAGATAGCCTGCTTGCTGGAACCCACATCGCTGACGAGCGCGTGGGCGGGCAGGGCCGCGCGCACCTGTTCGGCGGCGAGGCCCATGACGCCCGGCGGCACGCAGAAGATCACGAGATCGGCGTGTTCGACAGCCTCTGCGGGGGATTCGCAGACCTTGTGGACCAGACCGCGCTCGGCGGCGCGCGCCCGGTGCGCGGGACTGAGATCGTAGCCGGTGGTCTGCGTGCCGGGCAGGTGCTCCTGCACCGCCAGGCCGATCGAGCCGCCCTGGAGGCCGAGGCCGATGATGGCGACGTTGCCGAAACTCATCGTGCGGCTTCCGCCATTTCGCGCAGGGCCGAGGCGATCACGTCCATGTCCTCGGGCTTGCCGATGGTGATGCGCAGTGCCTGCGGCAGGCCCTGACCCGGCAGCCAGCGGACGATGTAGCCCCGGTCGGCCAGTCCGTCGAAGGCGATTTCGGCAGTGAGCGCGCCTTCGAACAGCACCAGCACGAAATTCGCCTGGCTCGGCAGGGCGCGCAGGCCGTAGTTGCCCAGCGCATCCAGCTTCTCGACGAAGCGAGCGCGTTCGTCACGGTTATGGACGCGGCTGGCTTCCACGAAATCGGCGTCTCCCAGCGCCGCCAGGGCCATGGCCTGTCCGGTGCTGGAGACGTTGAACGGGCCGCGAATGCGGTTGAGCGTGGCGACGATGCCCGGCGCGCCGGTCGCCCAGCCGATGCGTTCGCCCGCGAGGCCGAAGATCTTGGAGAAAGTGCGCGTAACCAGCACGTTGTCATGCGCGGCGGCCAGCGCCAGCGAGCCGTCGTCGTCTTCGGGGGCGACATACTCGCCATAGGCCTGGTCGAGCACCAGCAGCACATCGGCGGGAAGACCGGCATGCAGGCGAGCGATCTCGCCCTTGGGCAGGTAGGAGCCGGTGGGATTGTTGGGATTGGCGACGAAGACCACGCGGGTCTTGTCCGTCACCAGCGCCAGCAGCGCATCGACGTCGGTGCCGTAGTCGAGATCGGGCGCCACCACCGGCGTCGCGCCGCAGCGCCGCGCGGCGATATCGTAGACCGAGAAGCCGTAGCGCACGTAGATCACTTCGTCGCCGAGCCCGGCATAACCCTGTGCGGCAAGGTTCAGCAGTTCGTCCGAACCGGTGCCCATCACCACGCGGGTAGCGTCCAGCCCGTGCTTCGCGGCGATCGCCTGGCGCAGGGCGGTGCTGTCCGGATCGGGATAGAGCGCGGGTACCTGTGCGCGGGCTTCGAGCGCCGACTGGCTGGTGCCGAGCGGGTTCTCGTTGGCAGATAGCTTGATCAGCGGCTTGCCGTCCTTGCCTTTCGACTTGCCCGGCACATAGGCATGGATCGCGTCGATCCACGGCTTGGGCTGCGGGGCGCCAAGGGGCGCAGAGGTCGGGCGAAGGGTCTGGCTGTCGGTCATGTCGGGGCCGGCCTTAGAGAGTGTTTGGAAAATGCCCAAGAGGGCATTTTAGCGGCACCGGCCCGCTCCCCCACCCTACCACCCGCAGGATACTACCGTTGGGTGGTAGGGTGGGGGAGCGGGCCGGTGCCGCGAAATTCGCCTTCAGCGAATTTCCAAACGGGCTCTTAGAGCATTTTCGGTCCGGAGGGAATCGTCTGGCCGAGGCAGCGGGAACGATTGACAGAAGCGCCGCCACACGCCCACTGATCGACCTGCGATGACGATCACCAACGCCACCAAAATCCTGAGCCTTGCCGAACCGCTTCCGCTCGACGGCGGGCAGAGCCTTCCCGATGTCCGCATCGCCTACGAGACGCACGGCACGCTCAACCCGGCGAAGGACAATGCCATCCTGATCTGCCACGCTTTGACGGGCGATCACCATGTCGTTTCCAACCACCCCAAGACCGGCAAGCCCGGCTGGTGGGTGCGCATGGTCGGGCCCGGCAAGCCGATCGACACCGATCGTTTCTTCGTGATCTGCGCCAATGTGATCGGCTCTTGCATGGGATCGACCGGTCCCGCCAGCCTGGCCGGGGACGGCAGCCCCTGGGGCATGCGTTTCCCGGTCATCACCATTCGCGACATGGTGCGCGGCCATGTCGCGCTGCTTGACGCTCTGGGTATCGAGAGCCTCCATGCCGTGGTCGGCGGATCGATGGGCGGGATGCAGGCGCTCAGCCTGGCCGCCAATTTCCCGGACCGCACCCGCGCGGCGCTGGTGATCGCCTCCACCGCACGCCATTCGGCGCAGAACATCGCCTTCCACGAAGTGGGCCGACAAGCGATCATGGCCGACCCGGAATGGCGCGAGGGCGCCTATTACGATCACGGGAAAGGCCCCGAGAAAGGCCTCTCGGTCGCCCGCATGGCCGCGCATATCACCTATCTGTCGGAAGCGGGTCTTACCGAGAAGTTCGGGCGCCGCCTGCAGGACCGCGAGGAAAAGACCTTCGGCTTCGATGCAGATTTCCAGATCGAATCCTATTTGCGCTACCAGGGGCTGGCCTTCACCGACCGCTTCGACGCGAACTCCTACCTCTACATCACCCGCGCCATGGACTATTTCGACCTGGCGGAGGAACATGGCGGCCTGCTGGCAAGTGCCTTCGCCGGCTCCAGGGCGCGGTATTGCCTCGTCAGCTTCGATACCGACTGGCTCTATCCCACCGCCGATTCCCGTAACGTGGTTCACGCGCTCAACGCGGCGGGCCTGCCGGTGAGTTTCGTCGAACTCTCGGCGCCTTATGGGCACGATTCCTTCCTGTTGGACGTGCCTGCGCTGGACCGCGTCGTCGAAGGCTTTCTGGGAGAGGGACGTTGAACGCGGCGGGAATCGAACTCAGCGACGAAGCTGCGCGTCTGGATATCGCACGCATCCATGGCTGGCTGGCGTCAAGCTATTGGACACCCGGCATCGAGCGCGCGCAAGTCGAGCGGCAGATCGCCGGTTCGCATTGCCTGGGCGCCTATCTGGCCGACGGCACGCAAGTGGGCTTCGCACGCGTCATTTCCGACCGCGCGAGCTTCGCCTGGCTGGCCGACGTATGGGTGGACGAGAGGGTGCGCGGACAGGGGCTGGGGCGCCGGATGGTGGGATGGTTCCTCGATAGCCCGGGCTATGCCGATATTCGCCGCTTCATGCTGGCCACCAAGGATGCGCACGGTGTCTATGCGAAGCTCGGCTTCACGCCGCTGGTGCGGCCGGACCGGCTGATGGAGAAGTTGTCCGGGCCGTTCGCCGCGATTTTGGAGGCGGATTCGTGAGCCTGCTGCGGCCCGATCTGGCGGTGATCGCCGCCCATGTCATGCCCGGCTCGCGGGTGCTGGACGTGGGCTGCGGCGACGGCACGCTGATGCAGGCCCTGCGTGACGACAAGCGTTGCGATGCGCGGGGCATGGAACTCGATCCCGGCAATGTCGGCCTCTGCGTCGGCAAGGCGCTTTCGGTGATCCAGGGCGATGCCGACAGGGATCTGGCCTTCTATCCCGACCAGTCGGTGGACTACGCCATCCTCTCGCAGACGCTGCAAACGACGATGCGGCCGGATCTGGTGCTGGAGCAGCTCCTGCGCATCGGCCGCCGCGCTTTCGTGAGCTTTCCGAATTTCGCCCACTGGCGCGTGCGGCTGTCGCTGCTGTGGCGGGGCCGCATGCCGGTGACGCGACTGCTGCCGATCGCCTGGTACGAAACGCCGAACATCCACCACCTCACCGTCAACGACTTCCGCGAGCTGGTTGGGACGCGCGGAATCGCGGTCGAAGGCGCGTGGTTCCTGTCGGGGGACCGGCAGTGCAGCTCGGCGGCGGCCAATTTCCGCGCCGAGCATGCGGTTTTCCTGCTGTCGCGGGAATAGCGGAGGCGGCTTTCGGCCGTCTGCCGGCTGTCGTCCCCCCTTGGCCGCCTCCTTGGCCGCCCCCTTAGCCGCCCATCTTCAGGCCGCAGTAGATGCCCAGCTTGTTGCCGTCCGGATCGCGCAAGTAGGCGCCGAAGGCATCGCGGGCCTGGGGCTTGGGTTCGGGGCCGCCTTCGTCGGTTCCGCCATGGGCAAGACCGGCTGCGTGCCAAGCGCGGACGGCGTCCTCCGTGGGGGCCTCGAAGATGATCGTGCCGCCGTTCGCATGCGTGGCCGGCTGGCCGTCGCGCGCGGCGCCGAGCAGGAACTTGAAGCCGTCGAGATCCCAGAGGACGATCGGATATCCGCCGGACACGGCGCAAGGCGCGACGCCGAGCGTGGCGAAAGTCGCGTCGTAGAAGGCGCGGGCCTTGTCGAGGTCGTTGGTTCCCAGGCGCAGGCTTTTCAGGATCATGCTTTCCTCCTCTCGATCTGTCGCGCTCAGGGGTGGAAGGCGATGTCGGCATGGTCAACCGCGGGCGCTCCGCCGCCACGATGATTGGCCCTGCTGCGGTGAAACCGGGACTTATCCACGCGTTTCGCGGGGCCTTGGAAAGGGGCGTTCCGGTTCGGGTGGACGCTTGCGAGCAGGTTTGGCATTCGAAATCGCCATGTGGCACATCTTCCAGTTTCCGCTCTGCCCCTTCAGCCGCAAGGTCCGGCTGCTCATGGCCGAAAAGGGCATCGCCTACGAACTCCAGACCGCGCGGCCCTGGGAAGGCGAGGACCGGCTGTTCGAGATGAACCCGGCGGGGCGCACCCCTGTGGTTCGGGAAACCGAGCGCGGCACGGTGATCGTCGATAGCCGCGCGATCTGCGAATATTTCGAGGAAACCGTCGATCGCAATCCGCAGATCAGCGGCACCGCCGTCCAGCGCGCCGAGATCCGCCGCCTGATCGCGATGTTCGACGAAAACTTCTACAACGACGTCTCGGGGCCCTTGCTCCACGAGCGGATGAAGAAGCGCCTCGTCCTGCGCCAGTCTCCCGATGCCAAGATCCTGCGCGAATCGATGAAGCTGGCGCACGACTATCTCGACTACATCGACTATCTGATCGACAACCGCCCCTGGCTGGCGGGCGCGACGATGACGCTGGCGGATCTCGCCGCCGCCGCGCAGATTTCCGTGGCGGACTATCTTGGCGGGCTGGACTGGTCGAGCCACGAGCAGGCGCGCGGCTGGTATCTGGTGATGAAGTCGCGGCCCTCGTTCCGGCCGCTGCTCAGCGAGCGCATGGAAGTGATCCAGCCGCCGAGCCACTATGCCGAGGTGGATGCCTGAGGAACAAACCGTCGTCCCGGACTTGATCCGGGACCGCTGGCAAATCTTGAGGCGATAGCTGGCAGTAAAGCGCCCCGGCGCGAGGTGAGCCGTTCACTGCCAGCGGTCCCGGGTCAAGCCCGGGACGACGACGATCGATCAGTTCGCCGCGCGGTAGCTTTCAAGGATATCGCGGCGC
>NZ_JBJDRF010000082.1:0-16846 GCF_044987305.1 Novosphingobium sp. ZW T3_23 | reverse complement strand
CGCTCGCGGCTCGCCGCTGTCCAACGCGCCGCCGGATCGGCCACCGCCAACTGCTTGGGCGGCACCGGGGCGGCTCCGCCAAAGGCGGCGTCATCGAGCACGGCAAGATACTCACGAACGGCATGGCTGCTGGCTGCGTCAGGCAGGGCGTCCGCGCTTTCCACGGCATGCTGGCGGCTTACATCGGCGCGGATGAGGCTGCCGTCGACTGCAAAACCTTCACCGCCGACCAGCCCCTCGGCAATGCAGCGCGCCACGGTCATCTCGAACAGCTGCCGCAGCAGATCACTATCGCGGAAGCGCCCATGCCGGTTCTTGGAGAAGGTCGAATGGTCAGGCACATCGCCTTCCAGCCCGAGCCGGCAGAACCAGCGATAGGCGAGGTTTACATGCACCTCCTCGCACAGCCGCCGCTCGGACCGGATGCCCATGCAGTAGCCGATGATCAGCATCCGGATCATCAGCTCGGGATCAACTGAGGGCCGGCCAGTCGAGCTGTAGAAGGGGCGCAGATGTTCGCGGATGCCCGATAGATCGACAAACCGGTCGATCGAGCGCAGCAGGTGATCAGCCGGAACATGCCGATCCAAGTTGAAGCTGTAGAACAGCGCCTCTTGCGCCACTGTCCTCTCCCCCATCATCCCCACATCTCCGCTTGCCTGCGGAGATATAGAATCAATACTTTAGCACCATTGCAAGGCCGAGTTTTTCAACACAATCAGCTCGACAAGGGACGTTCCAAAGGGGGGGCGCGCTGCCTCCCCAAGAATGGATTGCGTCACGTGTCTGACGCGGGACTGTTCTGGTCGCTGGTGTTCGGCATTCGGCGAAATACTTCTGTGGCCCTTTGGGGGTTTGACGAAGAATTCGCTGATTACGGGGCGGGGGATATGGATTTCGGCTTACGCACGCGCGTGGCGGATATACCGCTGGTTTTCATGGGTAGTCCGGGTGCTTTCCATCAGTTTCACGATGAGTTCGATCCACCGCTGCAGCATTTTCAGGACATCGTCCGCAATGCGCGGATATTTCGCAAGAAGTGGACGCTGTGGCCCATGCCCGGTTGGCTTGCTAAGTTTGAACGCATCGGACTGATCTCGGTGAGGGCGCGCTCGATCGACGTGCTGAGAAATCCGACCGTTGCCGAGATCGCTCAGACGCGCATGTCTGTCTGTATAAGCTCGATAAAAGGGATAGGCCGGCGGGAATTGCTCGCCGGCCCACCTTCAGCGCTGCATTGCTTGCTTTATGTCGCGCATCTCGTCATGCCCCGCCTTGACCGACGCATAGCAGGCCTCGATCAACTGGCGAACTTCGGGCGACAGTTGACGGCCGGCGAGGGCATCCTCGAACTTGGCCTTGATGTGGTCCTCGCCAGCCTCGACCTCGTTGACGATCGCCTTGTCGTCGTGCCCGGTCATTGAGGCCTTGAGGTTGAGGAACATGCGATGCGCACCTGCCAGCATCGTACCGTCGTCTTCCGCCCGGCCGCCCAGGCGGACAACTTCCTGCTGCAGCCGAGACGCGACTTCGCGCCGCTCGCTCGCGCGGCTCGTGAAGATAGAACCAAACCGCCCGCTGTCGCTGTCCTTGGCTGCTTCAGTGTATCCCTCTACGCTGTCGATGGTGGTCGCGATCAGCGTGTTGAGCGTCGAAATATCGTGAGAGGTTTGGTTCATGGTCATTCCTGTCGAAAGGTCGGAACGACTATCGTCCGGACATTGAGGTAACTCCGGGGGAAGAGAAGCGAAGCGACGGAATCGCCGAAATTAACTTTGATCAGTACGATTTTAGAACTGTGCGTGCTGTCAATCCACACCGGATAAGCGCGGCAGCGTTAGTATCTTCAAACCCACGTTGCGTGGTCAGAGTACGGTTCTATGGTCCTGTCCAAAATCTGCCCGTGGCACGCAAAATGCGATTAACCGCGAGCAGCCAGCTTTATACTTCGAGAAAGAAAGCAGAGCGGCCACACCGCGGCGCGAAAAATCGGCACGTGAGCGTCCGCAAAGGTCGGCTGTAATGACCAAGCCAGCGGTAGGCTTGGGGCAATGCACTGCGATGCCGGACGGCATGCAGAACCAAACTTAACGGAGGTTGTCGCCGAAGATGCCACCGTTTGCCATCGCCATGACGCGGTAGCTGGGCGCAATGACGACCTAAGATCAGGACTCATTGATTGAGCCAGAAGATGACGGTCACTGCGATGCAGATGGCAGACATGAAGGTGTGGGCGCAGCGGTCGTAGCGAGTGTGTATGCGCCGCCAATCCTTGAGCCTGCCGAACATGTTCTCGATCCTGTGCCGCTGGCGATAGAGCACGGCATCGTGCGGGATCGGGACCTTCCTGTTTTTCTTTGACGGGATGCAGGCGGTGATGTTGCGTTCAGCGAGCGCCTTGCGGAACCAGTCGGCGTCATAGCCTCGATCACCGAGTAGAGCTTTGGCCCGAGGCAAGGCGTCGAGCATCAGGGCGGCTCCCTTATAGTCGCTCATCTGCCCCTCGCTCAGCAGCATGACCAATGGCCTGCCCTTGCCATCGCATACAGAGTGGAGCTTCGAGTTCAGGCCGCCCTTGGTGCGTCCGATACGTCTGGGAACAGCCCCTTTTTGAGCAGGCTGGCCGCTGTTCGGTGTGCCTTGAGGTGCGTCGCGTCGATCATCAACTGATCGGGCTTCCCGCCCTTCGCTGAGAGAGCAGAGAAGATCTTGTTGAACACCCCGAGACGGCTCCACCGAATGAAGCGATTGTAGATCGTCTTGGACGGACCATAGTCGGCAGGCGCATCGCGCCATCGCAAACCGTTCCTGATGACGAAGATGATGCCGCTGATGATACGACGATCATCCACCCGTGGCACGCCGTGGGATAGCGGAAAATATGGCTCGATCCGGCGCATCTGTGCTTCCGAAAGCCAGATCAGATCACTCATGACAACGCCTCCTTGCGCCGCCATTGAATCAATCGATCTTCATCCCTGCAAGCAATTTAATAGGTCCTGAGCCTAGCATTGAACCACACGCTTCGGGTTCCCACGTCAGACCACGAAAATGAATGGAAATGGTCATGGCCGGAGGACGGTCGCGCCATGGCGGGGTACAAGATCAGATTGATGACACTGTAAGTGATGCGGTCCGCAGCGTCTGCGCGCGAATACCAGCTGGCGAGGGCAAGAGTGTGGCGAAACCATTTCAGCTCGTCGGCGCGAAGCATTACCGGGCGCACGTACCTGCGTAGCCTGCCAAGCGCGACGACATTAAGGTAAGGGTTAGTGGCACAGATGCGCAGCGCGCTGCGATCGAACATCTGTTCGACGACATGCGGCTTGAATTTTCGATCGTGACACCCGACTGATCCCATAGCTTTAAGTCGCCGACATAACGGATCTTGAGCCCGAACGCGTTTATCAGGTCGCCGAACATCATCGCATCAATCCTGTGCTTCGCAGCGCGTCTTCGATTATTTTACGCACACCGCCGGCGCGATGCGTCTCTCGGTCACGGACAAACGAGCCATGTGCGAAAATCGGCGGCATTGCGTTGCCGATCTCGTCATGAGCCAAAGCCCGCTCCCGCGGCGCGGGCGCGGGCTTCGGTACAACCTTGGCAGCCCCTTTGTCAGCGGCGTGAGCGAGTCCCCAGAAGCGGCAGATGAGCAGCGTCGAGGAAATGTTCGCCTCCAGCATATAGGCACCGCTCGTTCCTAGGCCATCTTCGCTCAGGGTGTCGAGCGGGGTGCCGTGGCCCATGCCCTGGATAGTGTATTCCTCAATCACTTCGCGACCAGATGCGTCGGTCCAGGCGCGGCGGGCATGGCCGCCGATAACCTCGACTTGATCCGGCGCCGCGCGTGTGCGGTGTAAAGGCCGCCACTGGTCGACGATAGCCTGCGCATTGCCGTAGCTCACGGTCGCATCAGCGGTGCCATGCCAGATCGAGACGGTTGGCCACGCTCCATTGTAGTCTGAAGCCGCACGAGCCAGCGCCCAAAGCTCCGAAGCGCTCGGCATGCCGTGCCCGCGCATCCGGTCGAACGCCTGCGGGATCGTACTGGCGCATCCGTAGGGCAGGCCAGCGATGATCGCACCGCCCGCAAAGATTTCCGGATAGGCGGCGAGCATGACTGAGGTCATCGCGCCGCCTGCCGACAGGCCGGTCACGAACACGCGAGCCGGGTCCAACTCGTGCCGTGAAGTGACGGCGGCAACCATCTGCCGTATCGAGAGCGCCTCCCCCGCATCGCGCCGGTTGTCTCCCGGAGAGAACCAATTGAAGCATAAATTGGGGTTGTTCTGGCGCTGCTGCTCTGGGAAAAGCAGGGCGAACCCGTGCCGGTCCGCCATATCCGACCATCCCGCGCCGATGTCGTAGCTCCCGGCATTCTGGGTACAACCATGCAGGACGACCACAAGCGCCGCGTTCGGTGCCAGCGTTTGGGGGATATAGACGTGTCCATTCAATGCGCCGGGGTTCGAGCCGAAATCGGACAATGGCGCCAGCCGGCTGCTCACTGCGGAAAAACCATTTGCGGTTCCAGCCAAGCGCAAGGCTGCGAGCCGGTTGATCGTGTCGGAAATCTTTCGCATCCCAATTCCTTCGGGTCAGGGCCGCTGTTCCAGTGCAACTTGCGCCCATTTATGCTGCATTGCACAATAAGTGGGTTGTAGTCCCGCGAGCGCAAGGGGCGCTCAGGCTGGATTGACTTGAGTTAAGACGTTCTGGTGGGCACTTTGCAGCGTTTGCCCCTGCTGTATGCCGGTTCAGGTTCGACCTCTAACCTGTTTTATTCACGGAGGCAGGTGATAGGGTTGGCGGGAGTGGCGTACGCGATTGCTTTGCACTAGGAAAATGGGTGTCTAGACCAGTCCTGCAGCGAGGCAATTTATGCCACGGACCACACCCGCCGGGAGCGATGATAGCGCACCGGGATTTTCGTTTCCAGCGGTTGGCGGGAAGAAGATCACAGTCGCGTTCGACGGTGGCCGACTGACCTCGGACGGCGGCGTTCTGCTGCTGGCGCAAGCCGAGCGAGCGATGGGAATTTGCCGGAGGCTTGCGGCTTGCATCGCTGATCCGCGTGACCCGACGCGGGTGACCCATCGCCTTGATGACATCCTGCGCGCCCGGGTATTTGCGATCACGTGTGGCTACGAGGATGCTGACGATCTCGACGCCCTGCGCGACGATCGGGGGTTCCGCCTGCACTGGGCAAGTTGCCGGGATCGGGCGCGGGGCTTGCGAGCCAACCGACGATGAGCCGCTGGGAGAATGCACCGACCACGCGCGAACTGGCCGGGATGATGGCCGCGATGATCGGCGTCTACTGTGCCAGCTATCCGGTCCCACCGGCGGCGGTGACGCTGGACATCGATGATACCTGCGATGTCGTGCACGGCTATCAGCAGCTCTCGTTTTGGAATGGCCATCACGGCGAACGCTGCTTTCTGCCGATCCACGTCTACGACACTGCGACCGGCCGTCCGGTCGCGATGCTGCTGCGCACCGGCAAGACGCCGTCTGGTGCCGGAGGTGCCGGCCACATCCGGCGCCTGGTGCGTCATATCCGCCAGCACTGGCCCGATACCCCTATCACCATCCGCGGAGACGGGCATTACGGTCGGCCCGAGATCATGGCGTTCTGCGAGGCGGTCGGGGTCGATTATGTGCTCGGCTCGCCGACCAACGCCGCGCTGCGGGCCGATCCGATCATTGTCGCCGTCGCCGATGCCTGCGCGGTCAAGCGGGTTCAGCGCCAATGCCCGGTCCTGCGCCATTATACCGAGACCCGCTACGGCGCCAAAAGCTGGAAGGGCCAACGCCGCGTCGTCGCCCGGATCGAAGCCAGCACGCTGGGCATGGACATCCGCTATGTCGTCACCTCGCTGACAGAAGGCTCGGCCGAGCATATTTACGACACGCTCTACTGCGCGCGCGGCCAAGCCGAGAACCTGATCAAGCGCCACAAGACCCAGTTGGCCAGCGATCGCACCTCGTGCCGCTCGGCTAATGCCAACCAGATGCACCTCATCCTGCATACCGCCGCCTACTGGCTGATGTGGCACATCCAGCAGGCCATCCCCAAGGCCACTGCGCTGGCCGCTGCCGAGCTCGCGACTCTGCGCCTGCGGCTGCTCAAGGTCGCTGCCCGCGTCATCGAGAGCGCCTCGCGTATCCGTGTCGCCTTCGCGTCAGCATGCCTCGACGCCGGCGTGTTCAAAGCCATCGCCACCGGTCTTCGGCCAGCGCCGACATAGCCAGCGCGGCCATGCCGCCGAAACCCGAGCCTTCGTCCCTTCAACCTCGAAAAGCCCATTGCTCCTGACGCGGTGAAAAACACCGGCGCCGGCGCTCCCCCAAGTCACGCCGCCAAACACCGATCGAGCTCGGGACACACCACAGCGGCGGGCTCGTGAATAACCCGGGCTAGGGGATTATCCCTTAATGCTTTAGGGACTTCTTCGGATCGATATCCCGGAGGACATGCTTAGTTTTGGAGGACATTCTCGCGGAGCTCGCCATGACATCTTTCCCGAACCAGCCGCCGCGCAATCCTTGGCTGACCGATAGTGTCTATCCCACGTCCCACTTCAATCCGGGCGCTACGGACTCGGTATCTTTCCCGGGGCCTGTCGAGGGAAAGACCCTGAGGAAGGGCGAGGACGCCAAATTCCAGGCCAACTTCATGGTATCGAACCCGGCAGTGAAAAAGGTTGGAGCGGACACGGTTGCCTTTGCCAGCGGCATGTTTGGACTGCGCAAGCTGCTGCTGACCGGCAAGGCGCTCGAATCGATCTCTTACTGGCCGTATCCCGGCTTCGAGGCGGAATCGGAGGCAGCGAGCGAAGCTGCGATGGATGCGCTGCTCGCTAGATGGGACGCGGCGCGCCGGGCGGGCGACGATGACAAATTGTTCGAGGCCATCCAGGGCATCAACGATGTCGGCTTTAGCCATGCCGTCGGTATAAACGGGGTCTATAACCTCTTCGATCGCGATGGCTTCCATTACTGCGTGTTCGGCGGGACCAAAGTCCTGAAATCCACCGACGACAACGAGGCCCAGGTGCCTGCGCGCATCGTAAAGCAGGCGGACGTCGCGGCCGCCATGCCGCCGGGCGTGGCGCAATCGGTCAGTCGCATCATCGCGCTCAGCATGACCTATGATGGGTTCTTGGTCGCAGCGGCGCCGGGCGCTGTGGTGATTCTCGACCGGGATCTCAACGTGAAGTCCTATGTCGCCTTCTCAGGCGAGGCCGTCGATAACGCCGTGCCTTTAGATGAGCATGGCGGCATCTATGTGGTCACCTCGCGGAGGATGCTCAAGGTCGTTTGGGACGGTGAGAAGCTGTCCAGTGACGAGAAGGACGGCGCATGGGAATCGGGCTATGAATGGATGCCAGATCAGAAGGCATTCGCGCTCGGTTCGATCTCGCGCGGCTCAGGCACTACGCCGACGTTGATGGGATTTGGCGACGACCCGGACAAGCTGGTGGTGATCGCCGATGGCGCCGAGGACGGCACCAATCTCGTTGCCTTCTGGCGCGATGCCATCCCGGAAGATTTCGAGCAGAAGCCCGGAACGAAATCGCGACGCATCGCTGATCAGGCGCCGATCAAGATTTCCAAGGCAACAATCGAGCCTTCACCCAATGTTCTCGGCTATGGGATCGCGGTGGTCAACAGCACCTATCCCAAGCCGGTGCCCGAACCCGGCTTCCACAATGGCTTCATGGCTGGGGTCACCCGACCGGCGCCTAAGGGAATCCAGAAGTTCAATTGGAACCCGGAGACGCGCCGGCTCGAGGAAGACTGGCTCAATGCGGAGATCGACAATAGCGACATCATGGTGCCCGTCGTCTCCGCCGCGACCGGCCTGCTGTATGCGGCGAACAAGCGCGCGCTCACCTATGAATATGTCGGGATCGACTGGGATACCGGCGAGACTCGTGAACGCTGGGTATTCCCAAATGACAGTGCCATGTGGAACGCCTTCGGCGGTATCACTACCATATTGGAAGACGGCGACCTACTGATCGGCGGCGCGTTCGCGATCAAGCGCATCGTGACCTGAACCGCCTACAGCGTGACTTTCAGCAATCGCGCATTGGCGCTGTCATCGGTCCTTCAATTCTCCGCAAAAGTGCGGGAGAACCCACTTTTGCGGAATCTTCGGTGCCCGTTGACAGGCGCTGAACGACATACGCGAAATCGGGCCCACGCTGCCATTCCGCCTTCCGCCCGTCCACGGCATTCGAAATGAGAAAGCGGATGAGGTGGGATAGCTCCCGCTCACGGCATCTAAATGCCAAGTTGGGTTTGCTGTCATGCAACCCGAGCAGAGGAGCCATCCGCCATGGAGATTAGCACGATCGGCCTGGATTTGGCCAAGAACGTTTTTCAGATTCACGGTATCAGCGCAACCGGTGAGGTTGTCATTCGCAAGGCGCTTCGGCGATCGCAGATGCTGCCCTTCTTCGAGAAGCTGCCGCCGTGCCTGGTAGGCGCTGAGGCCTGCGGGACGTCTTCATCACTGGGCGCGCGAACTAACCAAGCTGGGGCATGAGGTGCGGCTGATGCCGGCGGCTTACGTGAAGCCGTATGAAGCGCGGCAAGAACGATGCCGCCGATGCGGAAGCGATCTGCGAAGCGGTCACACGCCAGACGATGCGGTTCGTGCCGATCAAGTCGCGCGAACAGCGAGCGGCGCTGTCGCTGCACCGCGTGCGCAACCTTTTGATCAAACAGCGCACCCAGCTGGTCAATATGATTCGCAGCGTACTCGCCGAACTGGGGATCGCCATTCCGGTCGGGATCAGGAAGGCACTGCAGATCGCGCGCGAGATCGTCGATGGGGAATCCAAGCTCGACTTACCGGCCGAAGCCGCGAATGTCGTCGCTATGTTGGCAGGGCAACTGCTCCAGCTTCACGCCCAGTTGCACAAGCTCGACCTGCGGCTCGCCGCTCTGCAGCGGAGCGACGACAGGGCGCGGCGCCTAGCCACGTTCCTGGTATCGGACCGATCGGTGCGACCGCACTTGCCGCGTCAGTGACCGATCCAGGTCAGTCTCGTCAGGACGCCAATTCGCCGCCTGGCTGGGGCTGACCCCTCGACAAAGTTCGAGCGGCGGCAGGGAGCGTCTGGGGCGCATTACCAAGATGGGCGACCGGTATTTGGGCGCTCTCTTGGTTGTAGGCGCAACCGCGTTGGACCGATACGCCAAACAAAACCTGAACGGTCGATCCGCGCTTTGTCGCTCTGCTCGGCAGAAAGCCCGCGCGCGTTGCCTCAATTTCCATCGCCAACAAGATGGTGATGACGCGAATACCGTCACCGCGTGGCCGCGGTCACGCAAGGCTCTTGCCAGCAGGTGGGTATGAATCCAGCAGGTGGGTATGAATTTCGAGCCCACCGGCGAAGGGTTCCGCTATCGGGTGCCGCAGATGGGCGATGATGCCGATGCGCAATCGGGGCTGGGAAGGCTTGGTCCCGGGACGGCAGCAGGCCGTGCGGGGCACAGTCTGTGAGCATGACGGGCAGGTTAGATCGCGGACCGTGCATCCAGATCGACCTCCAACTCGCGGGGCCAGTGGCGCAGGGCATGACAGGCAGTCAGGAACGCCTGCGCGTCCTCGGCACTGTCGAGCGCGAGGCATGCTTCGTCGAGGTCGTCGATGATTCCGGCCCGTTCGAAGATTTCCTCGGCCTCGTCTGTCAGGGCGATGAACTTGCAATGTGCGAAGGCATCGGTAACGAAGTCTTTCGCAGCTGCATCGAGAGACAATAGCCTCCCGCCTTCTTCCGACACCACGATCGCAATGGCATCGAACAGGACCGACGGCCCGCCGTCGATCTTGTGCTTCGCCGCCACCGTCGTGCCATCGGACAGCGTGACGCCGGCGATCTTGGGGGCAATCACTTCGTAGACCGCGCCTTCGGTTTCCACTGCCGCCAGCAGTGCCGCGAAGATCGCGGCGTCGGCACCGTCACTGAGCAGGATACCCAGCTTGCGCCCCTTGAAGCTGTCAGGTCCGTTACGGACGATGCTGAGCTTTTCGGAAGGCGGGAGATCCGCGATGGGCGTCCTTGCCGCATTCGCGGGATCGGGAAGCGCCAACCCCAGTCCGTCGGCCACCGTGGCGGCTAGCCCTTCGTCAATGTTCAGGAGGTGCGAGACGACGCGCGAACGGATGTCTGCTCTTTCCACCTTCGACAGTTCGAAGACCAGAGCATCGCAGATATGCTTCTGTTCGATGGGTTCCTGGCTGGCGAAGAACTGGCGGGCCTGACTGTAGTGATCGGCAAAGGTCTCAGAGCGCACGCGCTGCTTGGGACCGTCCGCCTCCGCGGCAAAGCTGGTGAAGCCGCGCACCGGGTCTTCGCGCGGACCACCCTCGGTCGGTCCCCAACTGTTCGGCTCGTAGTTCGCGCGCCCCTTTGGATTGCGCATAGTCATGTGGCCGTCCTGCTGGAAATGCGCCATCGGACACTTGGGCGCATTGATCGGAATATGGGTGAAGTTCGGCCCGCCGAGACGCTTCAGCTGCGTGTCGAGGTACGAGAAGTTGCGTCCCTGCAGCAGGGGGTCGTTGGAGAAGTCGATGCCGGGCGGCACGTTCTGCGTGCAGAAGGCAACCTGCTCGGTCTCCGCGAAGAAATTATCGACCACGCGGTCGAGCACCAGGCGCCCCACCACTCGGATCGGCACGAGTTCCTCGGGGATGAGCTTGGTCGCATCGAGCACGTCGAAATCGAAGCTGTCGGCAAAGGTATCGTCGAAAAGCTGGACGCCGAGTTCCCATTCGGGGAAATCGCCCGAATTGATCGCCTCCCACAAGTCGCGGCGATGGAAGTCAGGGTCGGCCCCGTTGATCTTGACCGCCTCGTTCCAGACCACCGACTGCAGCCCCTGCTTCGGCTTCCAGTGGAATTTGACGAACGTGGACTTGCCGTTCGCATCGACCAGTCGGAAGGTATGGACGCCGAAACCTTCCATCGTCCGCAGCGAGCGCGGAATGGCGCGGTCGGACATTGTCCACATGATCATGTGGAAGCTCTCCGGCGTCAGGCTGACGAAGTCCCAGAAATTGTCATGCGCGGTCTGCGCCTGCGGGAAATCACGGTCCGGCTCGGGCTTGGCGGCGTGGATCAGGTCGGGGAACTTGATAGCGTCCTGGATGAAGAACACCGGGATATTGTTGCCGACGATGTCCCAGTTGCCTTCTTGCGTATAGAGCTTGACGGCAAAGCCGCGCACGTCGCGGGCGAGATCGGCTGATCCCTTCGATCCCGCCACGGTAGAGAACCGCACGAAGGCGGGAGTGCGCTCGCCCACCCGCTGGAAGATGTCGGCGCCGCTGACGTCCGCAAGGCTGTCGGTCAGTTCGAAGAACCCGTGCGCACCGTACCCGCGCGCATGCACCACGCGTTCGGGTATGCGCTCATGGTCGAAGTGGAACATCTTCTCGCGGAAGTGAAAGTCTTCCAGCAACGCCGGGCCGCGAACCCCCTGCTTCAGGCTGTTCTGGTCGTCCGCGACGGGAATGCCCTGCTGCGTCGTAAGCGTCGCGGCGTCTCCGACCACCCACTGGTGGGTCTCGCCGCCATCCGCTTGCGTCTCGGCATAGGAAAAGGATATCTCCGCGTCGGCGGGGATTGGGGACGTCTTCTGGGAAGACTCACCGCCCACGTCCGCGCCGACAATGTCATGCGGGGTGAGCTTCTTGGACGATCGTGCATCGGGCGTGGTTGGCGTTTTGGCCATGAGAGGTCCTTCAGGTGAAGAGTCATGCGGCTGCACCGGGCCAGCCTGACGGCGGCACGCGAAAGCGGCATCGAAAAAAGCTAGTGTGATGGTAACGGCGGCCGTGACCCTTCAGTTGCGCTGGGGTCACGGATATTAACCTGTGTCAGCACGTTTCGGCTGACGGTCCGTGCAACGCGGTCTCGCACGATGGGTTATTCTGGGATCGACGCAGCTTCCGGCACCCATAGAAGGACCATGACGTGTTAACCGACCGCTTTCTGCGATACAAACGGGGCGTCAGCCTGTCTCCCGAGGAGCGAACAAGGTTGGAAGCCTCGATCACGGAAGTTCAGACGATCGAGCCGCGCAAGCTCGTGGTCCGGGCGGGCCGGGAGCTGGACCACAGCACGCTACTGATCGAAGGCATTTTATCGCGCTATATCGATGATCGACAGGGATTGAGGCAGCTGGTTGCCATCCATGTGCCGGGCGACTTCGTCGACCTGCATGCCTATCCGCTCAAGGTTCTCGATCACGACGTGGCAACCATGACAGCGGCAACTATTGCGATCATGCCGCATTCGAAATTGGACGCGGTCATTGCCGAGTGCCCGCAATTTGGCCGAAAGTTATGGTTTTCCACGCTTATCGACGCTGCGATCCACCGGGCCTGGCTGTTCCGCCTTGGAAGGCTCGACGCAATGGGACGAGTGGCGCACTTCTTGTGCGAAACGAACGCTCGCCTGTTATCGGCCGGGCTTAGTGATGGAAATCGTTTCGCGCTGGGCCTGACTCAGACCGACCTTGCCGAGATTTGTGGCCTCACCAACGTCCACGTCAACCGGGTCCTGCGCCACATGCGCGAAGAGGGCTTTTGTGTGTTTCGTTCCTCACTTGTCGAGATACCTGATCCCGAGCGGCTGGCCGCGCGAGGTCAGTTCGATCCGGCCTATCTGTACATCGACGATACGCAGGCTCTTCCCTCTGCAATTACGAAAGCCGTGTCATGACCGCACCATCATTTCCCAACCCGCCGCAACCGCATTCCGATGCTGGAATAGCCAGTGCAGAGGACGGCCTCGTGATGCTGGACGGACCCGACGGGGTAGCGGTCACGATGACCGCAAAGGCGGCTGCTCAAACTGGCCGGAACCTCATCGACGCATCGCTTGCCGCTGATCGACAGCTTGCTAAACGAGACGGTTCCGGGGGCGTATGATTCACAATTCCGTGTGACCGCTTTCCCCCCCCCGTCCACACGTCCTTGAATGGCGGTGCGCTAGGCAAGCCGTCACAGTTGATTGACGTCAGGCTCGCTCAGTGGTTTCGACCTCTGCAGCATAAACGTCGAACCGTTTCAGTTCCGCCTGCCCGAATGCGGTAGTCAGAGCAACGTCGGTAGCGTCCCGCCCACGCGCCATCAGGACGCGGCCGATGCGCGGCTTGTTGTGGCGCGCATCGTGCGTGTACCAGCTGCCGTCGATGTAGACGTCGAACCAGGCGCTGAAGTCCATCGGCGCGTCCACCGGCGGCACCCCGATGTCGCCCAGATAGCCCGTACAGTAGCGCGCCGGAATGTTCATGCACCGGCACAGGGTAATCGCAAGGTGAGCGAAATCGCGGCACACTCCCTGCCGTTCCTGGTAGCCGTTCCAGGCGGTCTTGTCCGGCCGGGCGTGGTGGTAGCCGAACTCGATGTGGCCATGGACGAAATCGACGATGGCATCCACACGGGCGCGGGCGGAGAGATAGTGCCCGAAATTGCTCCAGGCCACGTCCATCAGCCGGTCGGTCTCGCAGTAACGGCTGGCAAGGAGGAACGGCATGACAAAGTCGGGCAAATCTTCCACTTCCATTTGCGGCGCATTGCCGGGGCGCATGTCGGGCTCGCCATTGTCCTCGATGATGAAGTCGCATGACAGGGTTACGCCCCCTGGGGGTACGGTCAGACGGGTCGCGATGTTCCCGAAACCATCCTCGAAATGATAGAGTGGGATATCGGGTTCGGCCAGCAGGCGCTGCGGTGAACGCAGGTCCTGATGGCGAGAGGGATGCAGGCTGAGCATCGCCATCATCGCAGTTTTCGTCTCGGTCTCGAAGCGTATGTCATATCCGCAGCGGATCAGCATGAGGGTTACTTTCCTGAGGCGCCGGCAACGCGGCTGTTGACGGCGCCATGGCCGCTTGAGGGGAACTGATCGGGGTCGGCACGGCGCACGTCGACGGTGACGTCCATGCCCAGAAAGCTCGCCGGAAGTCCGAACCACGTGCCGGACAATGGCAGAACCTGGTAGGGGTCGCGGGCCACGGCAACGCGGATCAGGCCGCGATTGCCGATGATGCCGTTGGTGGGATCGAACTCCACCCATCCCGAGCCGGGGAGGAATATCCGCACCCAGGCATGGGTATTACCGCCCCCGACCACGCCCTCCGTGCGCGACGGATTGTAGACGTACCCCGAGACGAAGCGGGCCGCGAAACCAAGTGCGCGGACCGCCTCGATCATCAGCACCGCGAAGTCGCGGCAGGTACCTTGGCGTTTCCTTAAGGTATCGATCGGGGATTGAGTCCCCTTCTCGTGACGCGGCACGTAAGTGAAGTCGCGTTTGATGCTGGTCGCCATCTCGGTCAGCAGGCCGATGGTCGTGGTATTGCCGTCATTGCTAACGAAGGCTCGCACCCAATCGTCGACAATGCGCTCGGGGTCGAGGTGCTGCCGCTCGATGGAGCGGAGCAGATCGGGCATGTCCTCGGCCGAATAGGTGAAGGGAAAAAGCCTGGCATAAGCCTCCACATCAACATGCTTCTGCGAGATCGGGGCGTGTTCCAGCGTCGCTTCACTTATAACCGTGAGCACGGCGGCCCTCCGCTCGAACGATGCGATCGCAACCGAATTGCCGAAGACATCGTGTACCCAGCGCAGTTCTGCCGGATCCGGGTCGAGTGTGAGACGAGCGGAGAGCAAACGCTGGTCAAAAGCCTCGCGCGGCCGCATCATGATACGATGTTCACCGAGCGAAACCGGCTGCTGGTAGCGATACGAGGTCTCATGACGGATCGTCAGCAGCGGCATGGAAAAAGTTCCTGATGGCCGGGCGCCCGGCGGATGGCTTGCTGGGGCCGGACGATCCGGTACCGTGCGAAGTGTTCAACGCCGCAGGCAAGTCGCCGTTCCTGCTGATCGGCGATCATGCAGGTGCGGCAGTACCCCGCATACTGGGCAATCTCGGGGTGACGCCCGGCGAGATGGATCGTCACATCGCAATCGACATCGGGGGGCGGGAGATGGGAAAAGCCCTCGCCCGTCTGCTCGACTCGCCTTTCGTGCATCAGGTCTATTCACGGCTCGTCATTGACTACAATCGCGCACCCGCCCGCGATGACGCAGTTCCCATCATTTCAGACGGCACCCGCATTTCGCGTAATGAAAACCTGACAGATGCAGCGAGAACCGCGCGGATTGAGGCGATACATACCCTACCACAGCGCTGTCGCGGCACTCATCGATGCCCGAGCAGCGGCAGATCGACCGACCATCCTGCTGTCGCTGCATAGTTTCACGCCGAGAATGGACGGAATCGACCGAGATTGGGACGTAGGAATATTGCATTGGCTCGGAAACACTGCGTTCGCCCACGCATTTCGCGACGCGCTCACAAAGAATGAATACATCGTCGTTGGAGATAATGTTCCTTATTGCATGGACGAGACCGATTATACGGTGCCTTAACGCCAAGCGTGAGTAGCGTCGCCGCAAATCCCATCGGCTGCAGGCCGAAGGACGAAATCACCAAATAATCGGCTATGAGGTAGCGCAAGTGGAGGCTGCCTCGACGCTGAGCTCTTAGAGCCCGATCCGAAAGTTGTTGAGCAATACCAGCATGTTGTGATTCACGCCGTCCTGCGAGAGATGGAGTGAATGATGGCATGGACTGGTATTGCTCGGGAGGAGCATAGCCGCAAAGGGCTGCGGTATCCAAGCGACATGATGGATAGGGAATGGGCGCTGATAGCCACATTCATACCGCCGGCCCGCCGGGGCGGTCGGCCCCGAACGGCGAATATGCGCGAAGTGCTCAATGCGCTGTTGTATCTGGCCTCTGCTGGTTGTGCCTGGCGTTTGCTGCCCAAGTGCTTTGGACCGGTCTCGACGGTGCGGCGCTACTTCTACGCCTGGCGAAACGCCGGCTTGTTCGAGATCATGAACACCTTGCTGGTGATGAACGTGCGCGAGATCGAAGGACGCGAGGCCTCCCCCAGTGCGGGTGTTATCGACAGCCAGTCGGTGAAAACGACGGAAAGTGGCGGCCCTTGCGGGTATGACGCGGGCAAGCGGATCAAGGGCCGCAAGCGGCATATCCTGACCGACACCTGCGGCTTCCTGATTTCCATCCTCGTGCACGCCGCCGACATTCAAGACCGCGATGGTGCCGTCGATGTGCTCGTAGGCGTACGAAAGAGCTTCCCTTGGCTGCGCCATGTCTTTGCCGATGGCGGATACGCGGGCGACAAACTCAGAAAGGCTCTCTCCCAGGCGGGAGACTGGACCATCGAGATCATAAAGCGTTCTGATCGATCGAAAGGCTTCGAAGTCTTGCCCCGGCGTTGGGTGGTCGAGCGCACTTTCGCATGGCTGGGCCGATGCCGACGCCTCGCCAAGGATTGGGAGGCAACCATCGCATCATCAACAGCTTGGGCCACAATCGCCTCCATCCGAATGCTCATCCGCAGAACGGCAAGGTATTGCTATGCCTGACGAACTTTTGAATCAGGCTCTTAATATCCCTGTCATTGTACGACGAAGTACAGTAAAGGGCTGCCAATCAGGAGAAGGCCGAGCCCGTGTCTTCCCAGGCACAGCGCTCGAAGCTCACGCCCCTGGGGTGAAGCAGACCTCAACGGGCACCACTCACTTGGTCTACGGTTTGCGCGCATTCAAATTCGACCAGGGCACGTCATCATCTGAGCGTCCGCGTCCTAGGCGACCGACTCATTATGTCGCAGCCAAATTCGGATGGATGCGAGTTGGACTGAGGCGAGGAAGTTCTCGTCTCGCTTGTCATAGCGGGTGGCGACTGCGCGGAACTGTTTGAGTTTGCTGAAG
>NZ_JBJDRF010000081.1:0-17505 GCF_044987305.1 Novosphingobium sp. ZW T3_23 | reverse complement strand
GGGTGGTGGTGGAGGAGCCGGCGCGGGCGGTGGGGCAATATTCATGGCGGGCGCGGCACGCGCGGCGGTCACGAAGATCTCCTCCGATTGGGGCGGGCTCGTCCGCAAGTCCGAGGTGGTGGTGCCGAGCGGATAGCAGGACAGCCGAAGCGCGGCGACGGCGGCGCGGAACGCGGGCGGGTTCACGCGATTGAGGCGGCCGGCCACAGCATTGACTTCGGCCTGGGCGAACGCTTGGGGATTGCCGTTGGCCAGGGTCAGCCAGGCGAAGAGATCGAGCGAGCGACCGTCCTGCGCCTGCGTGGCGACGTAGCTGGCGCGCCAGTCGAAGCCGGACGACAGGTAGCTGAGCCGCACCGTGACGGTGCGCGATCCGGTGCTTTGCGTCACCACGCTGAGCACCGGCTTGCTCGAAAGACCGGTGGGGACGCCATCGAACGCGAGTTTCTCCGGAAGGCCCGAGCAGCGCAGCGTCTCGATACCCGCCTGGGTTTGCAGAACTACGCCCGGCTGCGGCCCGGCGACGAGGGTTGCCTGTTCGCTGACCTTGCGGCCAGTCGCCTTGTCGGTGCGGGTCAGGGTGACCTGCCGCCCCAGCGTGCCGTCGACCAGCGAGGCGGGCGAGAGCAGGCGGGCGTCGCGATTCTTCTCGATCGTGCCGCCGGGCAGCCCCTCGATCACGGCGCTGACGGGTATGATCCCTTCGGCCACCCCTTCGAAGCGCAATACCGCACGGCCGCGCGGCACATGGATCCTGCGCGTTTCGGTTACCAGCGCAAAGCCCGCGAGGTAGCGCGGGTTCAGCGATCCCCCGTTATCGGGCGCGCGATAGACCGTCAGCGCCACATTGTCCGCAGCGGGCGAGGTGACCACCGTGTCGTTCACTTCGCGTTTCGGCGACTCATCGGCCGCGTGGACAGGCGGCCCGACCAGCGCGAGCAGGAGAACCGCAAGGCAAAGCCGCCGAACCATCAGTAGCGCGTGTCGAAGGTGGCGGTCACCACCGCCTCTCCATTGGCGGGGACCGGCACTTGCCACAGCGCCGACCCGGCGTCCTGTCGCTCGCTCTTGCGGTTTTCCTCGATCAGGCGCGTGTCACCCCAGTCGAGTCCGCTCTGCACGAGTTCCACGGTGACCGGACGCCCACGGGCATTGGTCAGGCGATAGCGCATTTGGGTGCGCCAGCGGTCAGTGCCCTGGCGCGTTCGCGACACGACGATGGGCTGCACTTTCACGTCGAAGGCGTCGCCCGTGGGCAGCGCGATCGTGGAGCCTTGCGAGGTGTGCCCGATACCGTTTTCGCCGGTGAACTGCGGCTGTCCGCGTGCGTCGCGCACATAGACGCGCACGGTTCCGGCCGGGAGTGCATCGCCCAGGCCCGCCGCCCCGGAATTGGCGAAGCGCAGCACGCTTTGGGCGCTGCGGCTCTGATCGGCGCTGCCGAGCCAGGCATTTTCGAAGCGATAGCCGGATGTTGCGGTAACGCCTTTGGCATCGAGGAAGCTCACCTGCTTGGTCTGCTTGTCGGCGATGGTGGTGCGTTCGGCGAGGGGATAGAGGTAGAAATCGCCCAGTTGCTCGCGGCTGGCGCTTTCCGTACCGGGCTGGACTTGCGTCAATCGGCCGGGCCGGGGGCGCGGCATAGGCATGTAGTTCCCGGAATCGCGCGTGCTGCCCACTTCGCCCGCGACCAGCAGGGTGCGCGCATTGTTGAAAGTGGTGCCGCTGGTATTGGTCAGCGTGACCCAGCCCTGCACGTCCACGGTGCCGCGCTTGTCGTCGAACAGGGCGACGTAGTCCGCGCTCCACCCCAGGCCGCCGCTGAGATAGGAGAGTGTTGCGGGCCGACTGCCCCCACGGGTGCTGGCCAGGGTTACGGAAAGGGTGGGCCGCGCGCGGAGTGATTCGGGTACTTTGTCGAACACGGCGCGGACGGGCAGGCCATCGTCGCGCAGGACTTCGACGTGGCCGTTCACTTCCAGCACCACGCCGCCGTTCACTGCCAGGACGCGGGCCCGTTCGCGTGTCTCGGCGCCGGTGGCGGGATTGGTGCGGATCAGGGTGATCGTTTTGCCGACAGCCTTTTCCATGAGGCTGGACGGGGTCAAGAGGTCGAAATCGAAATTCTGCTCCACGATGGCGGCATCGGGAACGGTGAGCGAAACCGTTTCCGGTCGAATGCGCGCGCTGACATCGGGGAAGCTCTGGCGGACGCGGCCATTGCCAATCTCCAGCTGCCGCACGTCCTGCACGAGCGCCACGTCGTTGTTGTAGATCGTGACCGAAAGATCGCCCTGCGCCGAGGGAGAAGGCGCTTCCTGCGCGATCGCGAGCGGCGCAGCGACGGCCGGGACGGCAGCGGCAAGGCAGGCCGCCAGAATCGTTCTCATCGAAATTCCCCTCTGCCAGAACGCTCTCTTCATGCCGCCGCTTGCGGCGTCAGGCAATGCACACATGCTGTAAGGTTCTGCCGCAACGGACCTTTTTCGAGGCGACATCTGCCGCCTAGCTGAAGTCGCAGGTGAGAAGCCTTAGCCCGGGGCCATACAAGGTCGGCAGAGCCGGTTGTCCCGAGAAGGACCGGCCGGAGAGGAAGGCAGACCATGACCGAGGCGCAGACGGCGACAGGCTTCGATATCGCGGCCGAACTGCGCGATCTTGCGGCGCGGCGCGACATCGCCGAGGCCGTCCATCGCTATATGCGCGGGCTGGACCGGCTGGACGCCGTGCTCCAGCGGCAGGCTTTCCACGATGACGCCGTGGTGGATTGCGGGTTGATGAAAGGGACGGCGGACGAATTCGTCACCTTCTGCCAGGACTTCCTCGGCTCGATGGAGGCGACGCACCACCTGCTCGGCCAGCACCGCATCGACGTGTGTGGCGACAGCGCGCGGGGCGAGGCCTACTTCCAGGCATGGCACGGCGTGCGCGACGAAGCGGGGGGCCTGCGGGATCTTTTCATCGCCGGGCGCTATCTCGACGAATATGCCTGCCGGAACGGCGAGTGGCGCATCACTTCGCGCCTGCTCGTGACCGATTGGGTCAAGGACGATCCCGGCTCTCCAGAGTTTTTCGCCGCCAATCCGGGCGTCGTTCGCGGCGGCCGTCGTGGCGGGGACCCCAGTGACGCCAGGCCCAGTGACAGGCAGGCCCCACAGTCAGGAGCAGGTTCATGAACCTCCAGAGCAAGGTTTCCCGCTATTCGCAGGAATTCGATCCGCCGGTGCGCGGCGATACGATCACGGCGGACCGCTACATTTCCAAGGACTGGATGGCCGGCGAGATGAAGAATCTCTGGCCCAAGGTCTGGCACCTCGGCGGGGTGCTGGCCGATCTGGAGGAGCCGGGCGACGTGATCCGGCACAACTTCGCCAAGGAATCCGTCATCATGGTGCGGCAGGAGGACGGCTCGATCCGCGCCTTCTACAATTCCTGCCCCCATCGCGGAAACCGGCTGATCCTGGCCGACGTCACCAGCGTGCCGCGCATCACTTGCGGCTATCACAACTGGACTTACGATCTCGACGGCACCCTGATCAAGGTGCAGGATCCCGACGATTTCGAGGGCGGCAGCCCCTGCGGCAAGGTCCACTTGTCCGAACTGCGCTGCGAGACCTGGGGCCCCTTCGTGTTCTGGTGCATGGAAGACGATGTCGCCCCGCTGCACGAATGGCTTGCGCCCTTTCCGGAGCGGCTGGCGGGGTACGGCATCGACAACTGGGTGCGCGTGCTCAACCTCTCCGCCGATTGCGAGTTCAACTGGAAGATCATCCGCGACAATTTCAACGAGAGCTATCACCTGCCGACCATCCACCCGGAACTGGCGACCTTCATCAATGATGGGCTGCCGGACACTCTGTTCGAGATGTACCCCTCCGGCCATAACTCGATGTGGATGAAAGGGCACCAGGCCACCACCCGCGTCGATTACCACACCACCGAAGTTCCCGCCCCGCTAGACCAGATCGCGCAAGCCTGGGGCATCGATCCCGCCGACTATACCGGCCATACCGGCGACTTGCGCGCCGCCGTGATCGAGGCCAAGCGGCGGCTGGGGCCGGAGCGGGGTTTTGCCAACTATACGCAGATGAGCGACCAGCAACTGGTGGACTATTTCCATTGCACGCTGTTCCCCAACCTCACGCTCACCATGAGCCCGGAACAGTTGCAGGTCCTGCGCACGGAGCCGCACCCCACCGATCCCGAGAAGTGCGTGTTCCAGCACTGGTGCCTCTATCCGCCGATCGCGGGCATGCGCGAGGTGGAGACGCCGCTGGGCACGGTGCCGCTGCGTCACGATGCCATCGGACGTCACTCGGTGTACGGAGACGGCGTTTCGGTGGGCTTCGTGGCCGACCAGGATCTGTCGATCGGTACCAGCCAGCAGCAGGGGCTCAATTCACGGGGCTTCAAGGGCTGCATCCTGCCGGGCCAGGAAAAGCGCGTGCAGCGCTTCCACGAACTGCTCAACGACATGGTGCAGGAGTGAATCTGGCGCAGCCCCCTCTCACCGAACCATGCCCCATCGAGGACAGGCTGGCGATCCAGGATCTGCTCGTGGCCTATGCCCATGGCCTTGACGGTCTGGGCGATATCGACGGGCTGCTCGATCTCTTCGTGGCGGATGCGGTGTTCGACCTGTCGGGGATCGGATTCCTCAAGGCCGAGGGTCATGCGGCGATCCGCCGGTTTTTCGAGGACACTTTCGCCGCCGTGGCCGCCCAGGCGCATTACCTGAGCAACTTCGCGATCACGGCCTATGCGGCGGACCGGGCCTCGATCCGCGCCTATGTGACCGGCATGGCGCGGTACCGGGGCGGTGGCGCGGTGACGCTCCATGGTCGTTATTACTGCGATGTCGTGCGCAGAGGCGCGGGCTGGAAAGCGGCGCGCCTGACGATGGACTTCCTCATCCCTCCGGAGGATTGAGGGTTACGCCGAAGATTTCCTTTCGCGGCGATCCGTCCTCGTCATAGACGGGCTCGACCCCGGCGGCCGAATAGATCTGCACCGCGAACCCCGTCAGTTCGTAGCGGCCCAGATGGTCGCGCATCGCGGCATAGGAACTGTGCGCGAAGTGGCTGAGCAGGGCGCGCTCGCTCTCCCATTCCTCGTAGACGTGGATCAGGCCGGGATCGAGCGGATCGACCGCCCAGTTATAGGCCGCGCAGCCCGCTTCCTCGCGGCTGGAGGCGATAGGGTCGGCGCCGCCCCGGATGATCTCGGAGCAGAGGCTGGCGTCTCCGGCGAAGCGGAGGGTTCCGGCGACGATGATGCGCATGGTCTGTTCCTTGGGCTTGATCCCATCAGGCGATCGGTCGGATCGCCGGGGTCTCGTGGATTTCGAGGATTTCGAAGACGTTGCCGAAGAAGTCGCGGCAGTAAGTGCCCGCATAGCCGTGCCTGCTGCCGTCCGGCCCGGTAGTGATCGTCGCGAGGTTCGGCGCGGCGTGGACCGGAAGGCCCGCGGCGACGATGCGGGCATGCACGGCGGAGAGATCCTCGACCTGCAAGGCGATATGGGTATAGCCATATTCGTTGACGCCGCGTTGCCGATCCAGCGGCTGCTTCTGCTTCGGCGCGGAGTATTCGAAGACTTCGATCTGCACATTGCCGAGGCGGCAGAAGAACTGCTCCGCCGCGCTGCCTTCGAGCCCTACGATCTCGTCGATGAAGGGATTTTCCGCCCAGTGCAGCGGTTCCACATCCTCCACGGCACCCAGGATGTCGAGATAGAAGTGCCGCGCCATGGCAAGGTCGGGCACCGACACGCCGACGTGGTGTATGCCGATGATACCGGGCAGGGTCATACTGTCGCTCCTCTCCCGCCGGTCAAACCTGGCTGAATCCGCCGTCCATCACCAGTTCGTCGCAGGTCATGAAACTGGAGGCCTCGCTGGCGAGGAATACCACACCGCCCGCCATCTCCTCGGGCCGGCCGAGGCGGCCGATCGGGTGGGTGGTGTTCATAGCCGCCAGCGAAGCCTCTCGCGAGGGCGAGGCGCCGAGTTCGACGTAGCGGTCCATGATCGAGGCCAGCATTGGCGTCTCGATCCCGCCGGGATGCACGGAATTGACGCGGATGTTGTATTTCAGCGCCGCGAATTCGGCCCCAAGGCACTTGGACAGCATCATGATCGCTGCCTTGCTGACGCAGTAGGCGGAGTTGAACGCCGCGCCGCGCAGGCCGCCGACGCTGGAGAAGTTGATCACCGAAGCCCCGCCCTTGCGTGCCTTGCCGCCTTCCTTGAGCAGGTCGAGCAGGACTTGCGTGCCGATGATCGCGGAATCGACGTTGATCGCGTTGATCCGGTGGAATTCGGAAAGCGGCGTCTCCTCGAACTTCGTCACGATCGAAAAGCCCGCATTGTTCACCAGCACGTCGAGCCGGCCATAGTCGTCGCGAACCCGCGTCTGCACCGCGCGCCAGTCCGCCTCGCTGGTGACGTCGTGCTTCAGATAGTGGTCGGCGCCTTCGACCTCGACCCCGTCCTTCAGGTCGGTGGCGATCACGGTGGCGCCGGCGGCTTTCAGGGCCTTCACGATTTCGCGTCCGATGCCGCCTGCGGCGCCGGTGACGACGGCGATGGTGTCGGGAAGAGTGCCGGGTGAGGGAGCGGTCATGATTGGAAATCTCCAGGTTCGCAGGTCACTGCGCGGTCCAGCCGCCGTCGATGACCAGTTCCGCGCCGGTCATGTAGGAACTGTCGCTCGAGGCGAGGAAGAACACTGCGCTGGCCAGTTCGGACGGATCGGCAAGGCGGCCCATCGGCGTCCGGCTCGACATCAGGTCCACCAGATCCTGCGGCTTTTCCGCGACGCCCTTGTCCACCCAGCGCTGGAAGCCTTCCTTCAGCAGGGGCGTCATCACGAAGCCGGGATGCAGCGAATTGGCGCGGATCGGCAGCTTCTTTTCCGCGAATTCCAGTGCGATCGACTTGGTGAACAGCCGCACCGCGCCCTTGCTGGCGTTGTAGCCGGAAACCTCGCTCATCCCCACGAGGCCCATGATCGAGCTGACATTGATGATCGAGGCGCCGCCCGTAACCTCCGCGCCGCTTGCGGCCATCAGCGGTACGAAGGTGCGCACGCCCAGGAAAACGCCGTCCACGTTAATGCTCATGATCCGCCGCCAGCCTTCCAGCGAGGTCTCGGCAACCGGGCCGGTCAGGTCGATCCCGGCGTTGTTGACCAGGATGTGCAGCTTGCCGTGACGCCGGGTGACGGCGTCGCGCACGGCGGCCCAATCTTCCTCGCTGGTGACATTGGCCTGCACATAGCTGGCCGCCTGCCCCAGCCGGCCCAGCCCCTCGGCCACCAGCGCGCTTTCCTGCGGCTCAAGGTCGGTGAGCACGACTTCCGCGCCCTCGGCCAGGAACCGCTCCACGCAGGCGAGGCCGATGCCGCGAAGGCCGCCCGAAACCAGCGCCACGCGGCCCGAGAGCCGCTGGAAACCCAGATCGTTCATACGCCCATCATCCCAGCCGTGGTTGCCCCGTCGATCACGTATTCGCTGCCCGAGACGAACTGCGATTCGTCCGAGGCGAACCAGGCGACCAGCCCCGCGATCTCCTCCACGCGCGCCATGCGGCCGAACGGAGAAAGGCCCTCGTAAGCCGCGCGCGTGCTCGCGGGATCGTCCGAGGTGTCGATCAGGTTGCGGATCAGCGCCGTCTCCACCACGCCGGGCAGGATGGCGTTGACGCGGATGCGGTACCTGCGATTGCCCGCATGGACCGCCGCCGATTTTACCAGCGCGATCGCCGCTGCCTTCGATACCGAATAGGCCAGGAAATTGCCCATCGCCCGGTGCGCGTTCATGGATGAATTGACGAGGATCGATCCGGTCGGCCCCTCCGCATTGCGCGCCATCAGCCGCATCGCATGCTGGACGGTCAGCATGGCACCGGTCTGGTTGATGCCGATCACGTTGCTCCAGCCTTCCAGCGTGATGTCCTCCACGCTGCCGTCGCCGTGTTCCGTCCCGGCATTGGCGAAGGCGAAGTCCAGCCGGCCATACTGCTCGGCGATCCGGGCGGAGAGCGCGTCCCAGGCGGCACCGTCGCGCACGTCATGGCTGACGAACTCGGCGCCGGTCTCGCTGCACACCGCGTCCGCGGCCGCGCGGTTGGAGCCGGTGAACACCACGCGCGCCCCTTCCGCGCAGAGCCGCTGCACGGCCCCGGCGCCGATGCCGGATGTGCCTCCGGTAACCAGAGCCACCTTGCCTTCAAGCCGCTTCACGGCATTCTCCCAGCTGTTCGTTGCCACTGAACATGGCCTATCCGCGTGATCGGGCAACCTATGATTAGAGCAAGGTGACTTACCCTTCACGGCGGTCCAGACATGGCCCAAACAGGGAAAAACGAAACAGGTTGGGAGACCTTGGAGCGATGGCCGAACGCGACCTCGAATTGGACCCGAAACTGGGCGAAGACCGCAGCGAGGGCATCAGCTGGGCCGAACTCATGGCGCAGGATTCGCGGGTTGCGCCCGCGATCCTGACGCAGGAGAGCTATACCTATCGCGGGTCGGACCCGATCCCCGCCACCCGCTACACCAGCGCCGAATTCGCGAAGCTGGAGCAGGAGCGGATGTGGCCCTATGTCTGGCAGTTCGTGGCGCGCGAGGAAGACCTGCCCGATCCGGGCGACTTCATCGTCTACGAGAACGCGGGGCGCTCCTACCTCGTCAGCCGTCAGGACGATGGATCGATCCGGGCGATGCACAATGTGTGCCTCCACCGGGGCCGCAAGCTGCGGACGGAGGAAGGCCATGCCGACAAGTTCGTCTGCCCGTTCCACGGCTTCGCCTGGAAGAAGGACGGCAGCTTCGATTCGATGCCGTGCCGATGGGACTTCCCGCACCTCGCCCAACAGACCCTGGACCTGCCCGAAGCCGAAGTCGGCCGCTGGGCGGGCTACGTTTTCATCCGCGAGGAGAAGGGCGGGCCCAGCCTGGAGGAATTCCTCAGCCCGCTGCCCGAGCATTTCAAGCGCTGGCGGCATGAGGAATGCGCCAGCGTCATGCGCGTGGCCAAGGAGGTTCCGGCCAACTGGAAGGTGGTGATGGAAGCCTTCATGGAGGCCTGGCACACCATCGTCACCCACCCGCAATTGCTGCCGTTCACCGGCGATTCCAACGCCGCCTACTGGACCTGGGGAGACAATGTGAACGTCAACCTCGTCCCCTTCGGCGTGATGAGCCCGCATATTCAGGAGGGTCCCAATGATCCCAGGGGCGAGCAGTGGATCGTCGACGAGTTCATCAAGTACAACGGCCGCTCCGGCGACAATTACGAGGGTGAGGCATCGGCCAATCCCATGGCGATCCGCGTGCCGGAGGGCATCACTGCCCGCGCCGCGCTGGGCGCCGCAATGCGCGCGGCCTATACCGAGAGCACCGGCTACGACCACGGCGATGCCACCGATGCGGAGCTGCTCGACGCGCTGGTCTACAACGTCTTCCCCAACTTCGCGCCCTGGGGCGGCTACATGCCGAACATCGTCTACAACTGGCTGCCCGGAAAGACGCCGGACACCTGCGTCATGGAAGTGCGCGTGCTGGCGCGCATTCCCAAGGGCCAGCCGATCCCGCGCGGCGCGCCGCTGAAGATGCTGAGGCTCGACCAGAAATGGACCGAAGCGCCTGAGCTTGGCATCCTCGGAGACGTGTTCGAACAGGACATGGACAACCTGCCCTATGTGCAGGAGGGGCTCCATGCCTCGAAGACGGGCAAGGTGAACCTCGGCAACTATCAGGAAATCCGCATCCGCCAGTTCCAGGATACCCTGATGAAGTACATCGACGGCGAACTGGGGCAGACGGTGCCTGAAGGGATGGCCTGACCGTATGAGCGAAACCGCCGAAAGCCGCCCCCCGCGCATCGATTGCGTGCTGATCTGCGGCGGGGTCTGGCACGATATGGACTTCGCCCGGCTGGAACTGCTCAAGCTGCTTGCTGAGGATCCTTCGGTGCGCACCCGCGTGTTCGAGGACTACGAGAACCTCGACGCCATCCGCTCGGCCTCCGTGCTGATCACTTATACCTGCGACGTCACGCCCTCGCTCGCGGCGCAGGAGGTACTGCGGGACTGGCTCTCGGCGGGAGGGCGCTGGTATGCGCTTCATGGCACCAATTCGGTGCTGCGCCTGCTGGAAAATGGGCCCAATGCAGGACTGTGGGATGCGCCGCGCTGGGCACCGCTGTTCATGGAGCTGCTGGGCAGCCAATTCATCAGCCACCCGCCGATCGCGCCCTATACCGTGACGGTGGCCGATCCCGCGCATCCTCTGGTGCAAGGCATCGAGCCGTTCGACACGACCGACGAACTCTACCACATGGAACGGCACGGAGACCTGCACGTCCTGCTCGAAACCGAGTGCGGCGAGGAAGGCACCGGCTTCGTGGAGGCGGCCGAGGCCAAGGGCACGCATCCGGTGATGTATATAAAGCGGCACGGCAAGGGCGGGGTGCTCTACAACACGCTCGGCCATTGCCGGGGGCATTACGATCTCCAGCCCATGCTCGACTGGTGGCCGACGGTGGACCGCTGCGCATGGGACTTGCCGGTGTTTTACGAACTGCTCCGCCGGGGTATCGCCTGGACCAAACAGCGCGAGGGGTAGATCCTTCCGCGATCAGTGCCGCTCGATGGTTACGTGTCGAAGTTCGTGGACGGGCAGGAGACGGCGTCGCAGGTCTGTGATGTCCGGCCCGGCTGGCGCGGTCGCCACCGCGATGATGGCGGCGTGCGCTTCGGGCCCGACGCGCCAGACGTGAAGGTCGGTGATGCGGGCGTCGCCGGGGCCTTCCACCGCTTCTCGCACTTCCTCGGAGACGTGGGCGTCGGTGCGGTCGAGCAGGACGAAGGCGGTGTCGCGCATGAGTGTCCAGGCCCAGCGCGCGATCACGATGCCGCCGACGATGCCCATGACAGGGTCCAGCCAGATCCAGCCGAGATACCGCCCCGCCAGCAGCGCGGCGATGGCGAGCACCGAAGTCAGCGCGTCCGCCAGGACGTGGACATAAGCGGAGCGCAGGTTGTTGTCGCCATGACCATGATGCGGCCCATGATGATTGCCGTGATCATCGTGATGATGATGGTGATGGTGATGGTGATGCTCTCCCGAAAGCAGGAAAGCGCTGGCGACGTTCACGGCAAGCCCGAGAACGGCGATCATGGTAGCTTCGCCGAAGGCAACGCGGATCGGGCTGAACAGGCGCAACGCCGATTCCACGCCTATGCCCAACGCGATCAGCGCCAGCACCAGCGCGGAAGCGAACCCGGCCAGGTCTCCCACTTTCCCGGTGCCGAAGCTGAATGCCGGATCGCGGCGGTGGCGTCTGGCATAGCCATAGGCGAGGGCGGCAACGCCCAGCGCGCCGGCATGGGTCGCCATGTGGAAGCCGTCCGCCAGCAGCGCCATGGAGCCGGTGGCGTAGCCCGCGGCGATTTCCGCCACCATCATCGCGGCGGTAAGCAGCACGACCCAGGAAGTGCGCCGTGCATGGGCATCATGCGCGGCGCCGAGGAAATCGTGATCGTGGGTGAGGTTGGTCTGCGTTGCCATGGTGGTTCTACTTCGCCGGTTCTACTTCGCGTAGCGGCGAATGGCCGCGATCAGGGCCTCGGCGCCTTCGTCCCGTTCCGCCTGGGGAAGATCGGGCGCGGCCACATGCGCTCTGACGTGATCGGCGATGAGTTCGTCGATCAACCCGTTGAGGGCGCCGCGCGAGGCCGCCGCCAGATGCAGCGTCTTGGCGCAATCCTCGCCAGCAACCAGCGCCCGCTCCACAGCCTGAAGCTGCCCGACAAGTCGACGGACGCGCATTACCAGCGCCTCGTTGTTATGCGTAAGATGTCCCATGGGATACCCCCCTATGGTATAAGCAGGGTGCCCGGCAAGCCCGAACTTGTGAAAACGGCGTCACTTTGTTTCTCTTGCGGGGGCAAACTGGTAGAGCGGCGGCATGAAGCTATCGCCGCACGACCCCCTGGACCTGATGGATGCTACCGAAGAACCCGATTTCGTCGTCGTCGACGTCGAGACGGCCTGTGCGCGGGTCAGCAGCATCTGCCAGATCGGCATCGTCGGCTTTCGGCAGGGGCGCGAGGTCTTTGCCTATGAGACGCTCGTCGATCCCTGCGACGAATTTTCCACCTTCAACATCCGCATCCATGGCATCTCGCCCGAGCATGTCGCCGGCAAGCCCTGTTTCGGAGACATCCATTCGGTCGTCGCCGGCCATCTGACCGGCCGGGTCACCGTCGCGCACTCGGGGTTTGACAAGGGGGCGCTGGCGGCCGCCTGCCGGATCGGGCAACTCGCCGCGATCGAGACGACCTGGCTGGACAGCGTTCGCGTGGCCAAGCGCGCCTGGCCGCAGCTTTCCAGCCACCGGCTCAACGTCCTCTCGCGCCATCTGGGTATCCGGCATCGCCATCACGACGCGCTCAGCGATGCGCGGGCGGCAGGCCTGGTGATCGTCCGGGCCATCGAGGAGACCGGGATCGACCTGGAAGGCTGGATGGCGAAGCCCGGCAAGGCAGGCAAGGCGCCTGCCGCCGCCACGGACGGTCCGCTGAAAGGGCAGCGCATCGCCATCCTTGGAGAGCCGCGCGACGGCACGCTGGCGCAGTTCCTGGCCGGGGCCGGGGCGCGCATCGTCTCGAGCGTGGGGACGACCACCACCATCCTAGCGATCAGTGCCCGCCAGAGCTACGGCCGCTGGGTGACCGCCGACGCACAGTACCGCAAGGCCGAGGAACTGCGCGGCGCGGGCGCCCGGATCGAGATCGTCACCGAGGCGGACCTGCGCGCCCGCATTGCCGGATAGGATGGCGGCCTCAGGCTGATCCCATTTCGCGCCGGACGGCTTCCAGCTCCGCGTAGAACCGGCTGCGGACGTCTTGCGAAAAGGGGTTGGTCTCTATGGCGTGGCTCACGCCGGGCGCGTCGTGGCGCACCATTTCCACCGCCTGGCGAATCAGGTCGAAGCTGCGCGTGGTGATGCGCCCGGGCATCTCGTCCATCCGCAGCAGGGCCTTGGCGATCAGATGGGTGAGACCCTGCGTGAAGGCCGCTTCCCGATCGTGCTCCTCGGGCGAGGCGATCACGATCGACAAGCCGAAGCGGGCGCGCAGGAACGCCGCCAGGCGGCTTGGCCGGACACCCGGCGCCTGTCCGGAACGCAGCGGGCAGAGCACCATCTTCAGGCCTCGCGTACCGGCCCGAATGCTCTGCGGCCCGAACATCGGATGGGTGGCGACGAGATCGACATGCGGAGGCAATTCGGCGAGCAGGATTTCGGCTGGACGCAGTTTGGTGGAACAGACGTCCATCACCAGCGTGCCGGGTTGCAGCAGGGGCGCGATCTCGCGGCAGACTTGCGCAAACGCCGATAGCGGCACGGCGATCACCACGATGTCGCAGCGGCAGACCGTGTCGAGATCAGCCATTTCCACGCCCGCCACGGGAGATCGCGCCACGGCGGGATCGTTCGCCAGAACGCGAAACCAGGGCCGCAGATAGCGGGCCGAGAGCTGTCCGAAAGCGCCGTACCCGATGATGCCCAGCGTCAGTTGGCTCTGGGCATGCTTTTGAGGTTTATTGCTTGCGAACGTTGCGAAATCCACGACCGGGGGCCTTCCAGATGGGCTGGCGCAACCTTGGTCTGATCTCGAAAAGTTCAACCGCTGGTCACGCAGCGGTTGAGAACGACAAGATACTCACCGCCGATCAGCGGTAGTAATAGCTTCCAACGAGAATCGGCGAACTTGTTATCGTGCCGGAGCTAGGCCGCCCCCGCTCTGCTGTCAAATGGCGCGGGAAAGCACCAGGGCCAGCGAACTGCCGTCGCGCATGGTGCGGGCGTCGGTGCCGGTAAGCGGGCCGGCGCGGCTGGGCCGATGGAAACGGCGCAGGCGCGCGCTGTCGATCCCGCCAATGGCACTGGCCTTCAGCGTGATCTTGACGCCCGCGAGAGCCGTGGTTTCGACATAGGCGCCCCATTCGTCGCCGCTCCGTGCGGCAAGGTATTCATCGACGTAGTAGACATCGTAACGTTCGGAAATCGTGTAGTTCACGCCCCAGGATGTGCGCAGGCGAGGAAGATCGTGGCGAAACTCCCCGGTCAGGGCGCGCGGGGCAAGATCGTCGATCCGGCGATCGCGACCGGTGATGGGGTCGCGCAGGCTGGTCTTGCGCCAGGTGCCGTCCAGCGTCAGCCGGGCGCCCGGCAGTATCGCGGAAAGCGGCAGGCTTCCTTGCGCGGTCACGCCCCATTGAACGGCATTACCCACCGTTCCCAGCGCCTGATCTCCCGATGGCAGCAGGATATAGCCCAGCATGCCTTGATGGCGCTGATGAAAGGCCTCCACCGCGATCGCCCCGCCACTGCCCCAGCGATGGTCGAGCCGCAGCAGGGCACGACTGATCCGCGCCGGACGCAGACCCGCATTGCCGCCCAGGGGACGTCCGTCCGCCTGGTCCACCGATGCGGCGAAATCGCTGAAGTCCAGCTGGTCTATCGTGCGGCGCCAGCCCAGGCGCACCTGGGTGGATTTTCCCGGCGACCATACCAGCGCGCCCGAGGGCTTGAGATAGGACAGACTCTGGCTCTGGTTGCTCTCGCCCGTGACGCGGATGCGCGAGAATTCCACCGCAAGGCCGGTTTCCGCCTCCAGATTGCCCGCAAGCCGCAGGTTGGCGTTGGCGAAAGCCTCGCCGCGCAGTTCGGCCACGCGCGTATTTGCATTGGTGAGGTCCACCGGCACCAGTCCCGAACCGTCGGACTGGTCCGCGTCTTCGCCATAGGCGAGCCGGCTGCCGAGGCGGTTGTAGGCCAGTTCCATCCCGAACTCGGGCCGCAGGGCGTGGTTGCCCTCGCGCGAGACGGTGGTTCTGGCCACCAGTTCCAGCGGCTTCAGGCTTTGCTCCGAGAGGCTCCGGAACAGGCCCTGACGATAGTCCTCGTCCTCCGACGCGCGTTCGATCCGGGCGAGTCCGACCAGCTTGGTGGACCAGTCGTTGCCGAGCGGCCGCGTCCAGTCGGTGCCGAATTCGGCGCTGGAGGAGGTTTCCGAATAGTCGATAAGGCGCTCTGCCGCCGATGCTCTGGCCTCATCGCTGTCGCTGACGGCGATCTTGCGATGGGAGCTATATTCGTCGTGGTTCAGCCGCAGGTTCAGGGTCAAGGTGCCGCCCGCGAAAGGGCGCGAGGCCGAGGCGGTGAGGCCGTATTCGGGCGCCTTGGCCCGGATCGCTTCCCTGCGGAATTCTTCGAGTGTGCCGTCGGCGCCGCGCGTGCGATAGTCGGCATCGGTAACGAAGCGTTCCGACGCGCCGGAAAGTTCGAGGCTCGCCTGCCACGCGCCGATACGGCGGGAATGGCTGATCCGGGCGGTCGGCGAAATGCGGCCATCCTCGGTGCGTGCCAGTTCCAGCATGGCGTTGCCCGAACCCGTGGCATCGGCCTTGCGGATGACGTTGGCGACCAGTGTTTGCCCTTGCGCCTCGGCCGCCTCGCTGCCGCGCAGCAGGACGATCCGGTCCACCTGGCGCGCGCCGATGCGACGCAGCACTTCGGTGATGCCGCCGGCCTTGACGGTGGGCCGCTGCCCGTCGATCAGCACATTGCCCGCCGCGCCACCGAAGCCGCGCACCGCGCTGCCTTCCGAAAGCAGGAAGCCGGGCGTGCGTTCCAGCATGTCCAGCGCGGTTTGCGGTTGAAATGCGTCATAGAAAGCAGCGGGATAGACCGGGTCGGGCCCGGTCGGCACGACAGGTACGGAGCGCTGGCCTTCGGGACCGGGGAGCGCCACTTGCGCTTCTGCAGGCCCGGCCGTGACGGCCAGGCTGGTCAGCATCCATCGTATCGTCTTCATTCGTCCATTCCGGAAGTTCGGATGGAGAACTTTACCCACCCCTTAAGCGTCCTTTTGGTGCTATTAAGACCTATTAGCAATAAGAGGTACGGCCAAGAATGCGATTTTTAAGGAAAAACCGGGGATTATCGCCCCCGGTCAGGGCAGGAAACGGACGCCGGAGAAAAGCGCTGCCGGTACGAACGCCCCGGGGAACCGTCCCCCGGAGCCCCCGACCGTTCAATTGAGCGACGCCGCCGACGGCGTGGCATTCCCCGTTTGCACATGGGCGACCAACGGCCGGGCCTGCGAAACGCGGCTCTGGGGCGGCACGCTATGGGTCAGCCAGACGTTGCCGCCGATTTCGGACCCTTTGCCGATGGTGACGCGCCCCAGGATCGTGGCGGCGGCATAGATCACCACGTCGTCCTCGACGATGGGATGACGCGGCTGCGCCCGGACGAGAGCGCCGGAGCTTTCCCCGGAGCTTTTCGAAGTGAAGTCCTTCGCGCCCAGCGTCACCCCTTGGTAAAGGCGCACATTGTCACCCACGATGGCGGTTTCGCCCACCACGACGCCGGTGCCGTGATCGATGAAGAAGCCGCGCCCGATCGTGGCGCCGGGGTGGATGTCGATCCCGGTGCTGCCGTGGGCGATCTCCGAGAGGATGCGGGCGACCAGCGGGGCGCCCAGCCGGTGCAGCGCATGCGCCAGCCGGTGATGGATGATCGCCAGCAGTCCGGGATAGCAGATCAGTACTTCGTCCAAGCTGCGTGCCGCCGGATCGCCGCGATAGGCAGCGTCTATGTCAAGGTCCAGCAAGCGCCGAATCTCCGGCAACTGGCGGGAGAAGGCCAGGACGATGGCGTTGGCCTGCTCTTCCACCTCGTGCTTCCGCTCGGCAGAATAGTGCATTTCCAGCCGTACTTGCGCCTGTAATCGGCTGAGGGCGATCTGCAGGGACTGGGTGACGAAAGTCTCTTCGTTGTGCAGGCGCACGAAGTCCGGGCCGAGCCGTAGCGGGAACAGCGCGCCGCAGAGTTCCTCGGCGACTTTCGCCAGCCTTACCCGCGAAGGAAAACCCTCGGTGCCATATTCGGCGTGATGGCTGTTGGTCGTGCGCCAGTTGCGCCGGATCTGTCCCAGTTCCCCGACGATACCCTCGACATTCCAGAAATCGTCATCCGTCGCGGCGATTTCGGCGCTTTCCGAAGATGTGCTCATCGCCGCGCCTCGCTGTGAACGATCCGGGATCGGGCGGAACGGTTGGGCTGGATTGGGCGCATGGCCGATTGTGGCGGAGACATCGTTTTTCCTCGTCGATGAGGGATCACGAAGCCTGGCGTTGTCGCCCCAGCATCGCGCGCTTTAGCCGTTGGTAACGCGGAGCAAGCTGCATCCCGATCAAAAGCCGCGTTCCTTTTTATTCAGGCAGAGGCGCGCGAGGTCAAGCAAACCGGCCCGGAATGGAGATAGAAAATCTGACGGTTGCGATAGGCCAGTTTGGACGAAAAAAGCCGCTCCGGGTGAGGGAGCGGCTTGTCTTCGTCATCCCGGACTTGATCCGGGATCGCTGTCGGTCTTGAGGCGCCAGCCATCGAGCGAGGCGCGGCTCTTAGAGCGAGGCGCGGCTGGG
>NZ_JBJDRF010000080.1:0-18021 GCF_044987305.1 Novosphingobium sp. ZW T3_23 | reverse complement strand
CGGTGATGTTGCGCACGTCGACCTGGTTGAAGCCCCCGCCCCAACCGCCCCAGGGACGGAAATAGGGACCGTAGGAGCCGAGCGAGGACACCTCCACCCGGTCACGCGAACCCAGGGTAAACCCTACCGCGAAATCGCCCGAGGCGCCCCCCGGTGCAACCTGCGTATAGCCGCGCGTTGCCAGGGTGGCCTCGATGGCGGCCTTGACGCGCTGGGTCAGCAACGGGTTCACCCCCTGCGGCACCGAGGTATAGGCCCAGCTATAGGTCCGGAACCCCGAGAAATCGGCCGAAGGATCGGCATCGAACGTCACCTTCGGCGTCGTTGCACAAGATGCCGTCAGCAGCGCGAAACATGCCAGAGCCACCGCTTGCGATTTCATGACCTTCTCCTTGCGTAAAGCCCCGGAACTATCCGGTTGCAAGGCGCGCGCAGCTATCGGGATTCTCCCTGATCCCCGCCGTGGCACTTCCCTATCGTCGCCAGCTGATGAGAGCATCCGACGTTGCTGGCGCCGCCGTCAATTCATCGGCGCTGCGGATGCCAATCACCATGCACTTGGAGAGAATACATGCAAGGATGCTAGGGAAACTCCCGATTGAGCGGGAGCCATGCTGCGAAGATATCCATTTGCAGCCCGTCACCGATCCTCCCACACGCGAGAGCCACACCGCGAGAGAAAGGGTTCGAATGCGCCCGAGCACAAGCAGAGTCCTCATCGCCGACGATCATCAGGCGATGCGACAGGGCGTCCGGACCTTGCTGGAATCGCATGCCGACTTTCAGGTGGTGGGAGAAGCCGCGAACGGCCGGGAAGCGCTGGACCTGGCGCTGGACACCAAGCCGGACATCGCCATCCTCGATTACTCGCTGCCGCTCATGAACGGCCTCGAACTCACCCGCGCGATCAAGCACGAACTCCCGCATACCGAGATCCTCATCTACACGATGCACGATCGCGAGAGCATCCTGATCGACGTCCTGCGCGCCGGCGCGCGCGGATATGTCCTCAAGTCGGACAGCGGCATCCATCTCGTCTCCGCCGCCAAGGCGCTCGCCAAGCGCAAGCCCTATTTCTCGGGCGCGATCTCCGAAACCCTGCTGGAGCACTTCATCGAAACCAATCACGGCGGCGAGAAAGGCATCATGCTCACCGCGCGCGAGCGGGAAATCGTGCAACTGATCGCCGAAGGCAAGCTGAACAAGCAGATCGCCCATATGCTCAACATCAGCGTCAAGACGGTCGAAACCCACCGTGCCGCCGCCATGCACAAGCTGAAGCTCAGGACAACCGCCGAACTCGTGCTCTATGCGGTTCGGAACAATATCGTCGAGCCTTGATGGCCCGTTACGCCGGTGCAGAACTGCCCGGGTTGTTGCCGGGGATTTCCCGGATGGGCAAAGACCATCGTGCGCGCGACATCTTTCCGGACGCCTGAAGCCGCAAGGACCAGCCGATGGAAGAAGTGCTGCATACCCTGGCAGAGTATATCGCGCTCGGCGTCAACCTGCTGGGGATGCTGGCGATCGCGATCGGCTCGATCCAGGGTGCCATCGGCCTGACGCGCCTGCTGCTGTTCAACGGTGACGAAGCTAAGCTTGGCCCGGTCTGGCTCTCGCTCGGCCGCTGGCTGGTCGCGGGCCTGTCGTTCCAGCTCGCAGCCGACATCGTCGAGACGACGATCGCCCCCACCTGGGACGACATCGGCAAGCTGGCCGCCATCGCCGCCTTGCGGACCATGCTCAACTATTTCCTCGACCGCGACATGGAAGGCGTTCGCGAACGCTCGGAACGCCGGGCGGAAGCCGCCGAAGCCCGACGCGCAAGCCTCGCTGAAGCCTGAAGGAGACGCGCATATGGACCTATCCAGCCCTCTCGCCGCCCTGCCCATCGTCCTGCTGGGGCTGATCCTTCTGATCATCGTGATCGGCATCACCTGGGCCGGCATGCGGGTCGGGATCAAGGGCGCGAAGAGCGCGCCCGCTGCGGATAGCCTTGAAAAGGACGACGACGTCAACGGGGCGATCGTCCCTGCCGTGCTGGGCCTGCTGGCGCTGCTGCTGGGCTTCACGTTCGCGCTGGCTATCGACCGCTTCGAGACCCGCCGCGCGCTGGTGCTGGAAGAGGCGAACGCGATCGGTACGGCCTATCTCCAGGCGCAGGTCCTGCCCCAGCCGCACCGCGAGCGGGTGAGCGCGCTGCTGGTCCGATACACGGATAACCGCGTGGTTCTGGCCCGGACGGAAGCGCCCGAAGATCGCCGCCAGCGACTGGCCGACAACGACCGGACCGTCAACGACATCTGGGCAGCCACGCTGGCAGGCTTTGACAGCATCAAGGGCCTGGACATGTCCAGTGCCTTCGTCTCCTCGATCAATGCCGTGATCGACCTCGACACCTCGCGCAAGACCGGCCGCATGGCGCATGTTCCGGAAGAGGTCTTCTGGGTGCTGATCGTCTACGTCCTCGTCACCGCCGCCATCCTCGGCTACACCATGCGCACGCGATCGAGCTTCCACCTTGCCTGCGTGATGCATGTGCTGGTGGTCATGTCGCTCATGCTGATCATCGACATCGACCGTCCCGCCGCCGGTGGCATCCGGGAATCGCAGTTCCCGATGGAGCTGCTCAGCAAGTCCATGCACGCCGAGCCGCGCGCCGCCTACGACCGCTGGCGCACCCCGGCGACTATGCCCCAGGAGTAGGGGGCCCCAGGAGTAGGGGGCCCCAGGAGTAGGGGTTTACCCGATAGGAACCTCGGGAGAGCCCCGGATACGCGCGGCCGGGCGCCCGCCATATCCTTCTGGAATATTTCGAGAGATCGACCCTTTCGCCGCCCGGAAGCAACGGATCGAAGGACGGTGCCGATCGCCCGCATCTGACAGGAGCAGACCATGGAAGGCATGATTTCCCATGTGGTTTCGGCCCGGCGCCGTTCGTCCGGGGCCCGTAAAGCCGCATTGACCGGCGCCTGCGCGGCGGCAGCGGCCTTGAGCGTCCCGGCGAGCGCGCAGACGCTGGACAACAACTACTGGATCAGCGCGATGGCCTTCTTCCCGCGCATCGACACCGACGTGCGCATCGGCTCCTCCACCCCGGCAACTCCGGGCGCAGAGATCGGCACCGACATCGATTTCGAGCAGGATCTCGCGCTCGACAAGGGCGAAATCCTGCCCTCTTTCAGCGGTGGCGCGCGTTTCGGCAAAGTGATCGTGGGGGCGGACTTCTACAAGCTCAACCGCAACGGCCAGACCGGCCTCAAGCGCGACATCGCGTTCGACGGCGTGGTCTACCCCGCCAACGTGCAGGTCCGCAGCGGCTTCGACAGCCAGATCTACCGGCTGACGGTGGGCTATGCGCTGGTGCAGAACCCCACGCTGGAACTGGGCGCGGCGATCGGCGCCCACGTCACCCGGTTCGAAACCTCGCTGTCGGGCTTCGCCTCGGTCGGCGGACAGGCCGGGCAGACCGAAACGCGCCGCCGCGATACCCTTGCCCCGCTGCCCACGATCGGCGCCTTCGGCGTCTGGAAAGTGGCCCCGCGCGTGGAGCTGAACGGCCGGTTCGACTGGCTGTCGCTGAAGATCGACGACTACGACGGCCGCCTGCTCAATGCCCAGGTCGGCGCCAATTACGCGGTGGCGAAGAACCTCGCGCTGGGCGTGGCCTATCGCTACGTCGACTATCGCCTGGGCATCGACAAGGAACGCTGGGACGGCCGCGTGCGCTACAAGCTCTACGGCCCCGCCGTGCTGCTCCAGGCCTCGTTCTGATCGCATTTCCGGGCAACGAGAAAGGCGGCGGACCAATCGGTCCGCCGCCTTTCCCTTGCGTCCAGCGCGGTAGTCCTCAGCGTGGAGGATTGACCACCACGTACTGGACGGACGAACCCACGTACTGCGGCTGATACCAGGTACTGCCGCATTGCGAGTAACTGACGCCGTTGACCACCGTGGTCGTGCAGCTTGGCGGCACGCTGCGCACGATCGAGCCGACCACCGCTGCCGTCGTCGCGGCAACGGCCATCGTCGCCACGGGGTGCCAGTGATCGTCCCAGTCGTCCCAATCGTCGTGATAGTAGCCGCCGCCGTGGTAGTCGTTGTGGACGTTCACATTGACGTTGCGATTGACGTTTCGGTTCACGTTGCGATTGCGATCAACGTTGTGATTGACGTTGGTGGCCGCTCCCGAACGCACTTGCGGTCTTCCCCCTCCAGCATGGGCCCCTCCAGCATGGGCCCCTCCGGCATGGGCTCCACCGCCGGAAGGCCGGGCGCGCTGACCGCCGCCGGCGGGCCGCCTGGCATTGCCGCCTTGCGCCATCGCGGTGTCCTGCGCTCCGCCATGGGCCAGCTCGGGCGCGGAGGGCCGCTCCGGCACCGGAAGGGCCAGTACCGGGCCGGGCAGCACCTGTACGAGGGCACAGGCGAGAACCGCCGTCAGGGCCGTGGCGTTGCGAACGGGCGTGCTCATTGTCCTTCTCCCTTGCTGGCAGCCGCGCTTGCGGCATCCTTGCCGTTGCCCACGTCGCCGCCGCCAAGACTGGCCATCTTGATGCGCTTCGCATCGGGCGGGGGCGTGAACGCAAGGTCGGCGGCCGTGGCCGTCGCCTGCGTGTCCCAGCGCAGCACTGCGGTATATTGCGGCATGGCGGGATCGTCCTTGTTGGTGATCACCATCTTGCAGGGCAGCGGACGGGCGCCCTCCTCGATCCAGATCTGCCAGTCCACCTTCTCCTGCCGGAAGGCGAGATGCATGCACTTGCGGTCGCCGATCGTCTCGGGCCGCACCACCATGGCCTCGCGCACGCGCGAACGCATGGTCTGGTCGGTCCCCCAGGTGAACAGGTCAGCCAGCGGCAGTTCGACGCCGTAGTCGCGCCGCGCCTTGTCGATCGTCAGCCCGATCGAGGAAGCGGCCGGGAAATCGGCATAGTAGCCGGAGCGCGGGGAGAAGATCGTGAAGGTCTTGCCGTCGTAATACATCTCGCGGTTCTGGATGTCGGAATTGGTGACGATCTTGAAGGCGTTAGGCCGCCGCGCGAGGATGTCGAATGTGCCGCCGAACTGAATCTTCTGCCCGGTGACCAGCACCTGCTCGGTCGTTGCCTCGCCGGTGACGCGGAACGTGCCAAGCGTGAGCAGGTACGCGCTCATCGCATCCATCGCCTTCATGGCGGCCGGATCTATGGGATTCGAACCGTCCTCGGCCGCTTGCGCGAAGGCTGCAACGGTAAAGGCAGGACCGGCGGCAAAAGGCAGGAACAGCGCCGCCGCCCAAAGCGCCGACTTCAATCTGGGGCCGCGTGAACCGGAACGTGCCATAAGGTGTCTCCCGTTGAAATCCCCGCGACTATCGATCCGGACACTGCCCGACCCCATCGGGATTAGTGCGGAGATCGCCGGGAATTGATCCTCTGTTCGGGGGAACGGCAACAGGCCCGCCGTCTCGCCTAGCAGTCAGGGTATCGCCGGGCTGTTCCTCGGGAGAGTCCCGATAGTCTCGATCCGGCGATCGGCTACCCAAGGCGGGTGACGTGCCGTAGGAGCTGCCGAACTGTCCCTGGCGCGTCACACTCCCGCATTCTTCTTGCCGCTCAATCCAGGTTGAACGCCCAGGCGTGGCCGAACTGGAGATAGAACACCGCGCCAGAGGGCCCGTAGGCCACGTCGATCCCCGCATCGAGGCCAAGCTTGCGGGCTATGCGATAGCGAAAGCCCGCGCCGCCCGCGATCTTCGCACCGGAATCGTCGAAGATCCGGGCACCGCCGGCATCGGTGAAGCCAAGGCCGGCGAAGCCCAGCAGAGCCCAGCGCGGGCTGATCTGGCGCGTCAGTTCCACTTCGGTGCTCACGGCCGTCTCACCCTGGTATCGCCGCGCCTCGATGCCGCGCAGGTTGATCGACGAGGCGAAGTAGACCGGATAGCGCCCCCGGATCGCATCCAATTCGACTTTGGCCCCCAACCGCCAATCGGGCGAGAACTTGTGGAAGCCATAGCCGTGGACATCGTAGATCTGGAAATTGCGATCGCTGCCGAAGGCACTGTCGTTGAACTTGGCCTCGGCGTAGATGTTGTAGCCCTGGGTCGGGGTCATGGCATTGTCGCGATTGTCGAAATGGACGCCGAAGCCCAGCGCCCCGGTCTGCAATTTGCGCTCGAAGTCGGAGAACCGCTCGGGCAGATCCTCGATATCGAGGTCTATGCGCGAATGCAGCTTGCGGAAGTCGAACAGCGGACCCAGCGAGAAGCGCGGATCGGCCAGATGCAGGCGCACCGAAGCCAGCGCCCCGTAATCGTACTTGTTGGTATATTCGAGCCCCGAAGGCAGGATTTCCGGGTAGGCCTTCAGCGTCACCTTGCCCCGGCCGACGCCGAACTTGTAGCTCACCCGGTCACCGAAGGCCGAGCCGGACTGGAAGTAACCATAGCCATAGGAGCCGTTGCCGGTCTTCACCGCGCCCAGCATGCGCCGGGTGACGCGTTTCGGATTGTCCTTGGGAATGGTGATGAACTGCGCAACGATGCCGAAGCCGCCGTCTACCGCCGGTTCGGTGATGATGACCGGCATCGGGAAGAACCCGCCCTTGGCCATGAAGTTCGAGAAATCGAGCTTGCCGTCGGTTTCGTCGAAGAAATTGCGATGGAACTTGGATTCCTTCTTCACTGGAGCTGGCGGCCCGGCGGAGTCCATCGGCTGAGACGTTACCACCGGCGGTACGGACGAAGCCTCCTGAGCCTGTGCTTCTGACACCGCCGCGACGAATGTCAGCACGATCATCGCAAGGCGGCAAGGCAGATCGTTCATCGCCCATCTCTCCGATCCGGAACGGAAATATCGCGCGTCAGGATCGACAAGTCTGCCTGCCCCGACCATCGGTAGAAGTCCTTAGGGCCTGCTTTCAGAACCCTACCGTGGCCATCACCGCCAGCCGCGTGTCGCGGTCCTTTGCAAAGGGTGCCTTCTGCAACTGCCTGCCGATATCCACCTCCACGTCGAGGTAGCGGCCGAGCGTGTAGTGGACCTTGCCGCCCACGCTCACCAGTTCGGCGTTTCTGGGCGAATCCGGAAAGCGGCGGCGCTGCCAGACTTTGCCGTAATCGACGAAAAGCCCCAGCTGCATCTGGTCCGCGAAGCCGCCGCTGTCCGTCAGAAGATGGAAAGCCGGCGAATTCAGCTCGGTCTTGAGCAGGAAGCCCTCGCTGCCCAGCGCCGTGTTGGGATCGTAGCCGCGCACGCTGCCGAGGCCCCCGGCGGCAAGCTGTTCGCTATAAGGCAGATTGCTGGTCGCGATCTGCGCCATTCCGCGCAGAACCCAGCTCATTCCATGGGGAAGCCATGTCGTGCGAGTCAGCGAAATGCGGTCATAGGCATAAGTCGACTTGGCATAAGGCACCAGTTGCTGGAGATCGGCATCGTGGTTGTACCTGGTCACCCCGCCGGGCGAGAACACCATCTGGTTCTCGATCACGGTCTGGCCCAGCCGATCGTCCACGGTGGCGGTGAAGACGATCGGCAACTGGAACACCTCCACGGCCGTATCGAGCACGCGGAAACCCAGGAATTCGAGATTGCTGTCGGCCCGCTTGTAATCGATGCCGAACTGGATGCTGGTCTTCAGATTGCCCCGGTTTCGCAGATCGTGGACGAAGCGGGCGCTCGCCTGGCCGGAATGCCCCTTGCTGTCGAACAAATCGTTGATGCGGGGCTTCTGGACGGCATAAGCGCCGAAGATCAGCAGCTTGTTGCTGGGTGAGATCGGAATGACGTCGCTGACCGAGTGCGAGGTATAGCGCCCCTCGAAGCTGCGGGTGAACTGGTAGGACAGGATCTGCCCGGTGCCCAGCACATTGCCCCAGTTGAAGCCGACGAACCATTCGTCCCGCCCCAGCGTGGCGATGCCCTGATTGTCGTAGCCGCCGTAGACGCGCACCGGCAGCCGGTCGTGCGCTTCCAGCACGAGATCGGTGGTGCCCGTCCCCTGCCCCGGACGCAGCACGCCGTCCACGGTGAGGAAGGAGTTCTGGTTGTAATCGTCCAGCGCTTCACGCAGGCGCGGCAGGGTGAGCACATCGCCGGGCCCGAGATCGCTCATCCCACGGATCAGCCGGGTGGAGAAATGCCGGTTGCCGGTAACTTCGATCGCCCCGACCCGGTACTCGGTGACGACCACCTGAACGACGCCGCTCTGCACGTTCTGCGGCGGCACCCCGACATCGACGAAGGGATGTTCACGGGCGCGATAGGTCTCCTGCACAAGCCGCACGATGGCGTCGAGATCGGCCCGACCCAGCGCCCGGCCCAGATAGGGCCGCACCGCCGCATCGAAGGCCGGGCCGGAGAGCAGCCGCAGGCCCTGAACCTCGATGCCGTTGCCCGCTGCTTCCGGGGCAAGGCCCGCAGGCTGCAAGGCGCCCGGCCCGTTGACGAAGACCAGACCGCGCAAGGCCGGAATGATCGGCGCATTGTCGCTGGATGGCGGCACGGTTTCGGGCGGAACCGGGACTTCGGGGGCGCCGGGATTGGGCGGTTGCTTGGGCAGGCGCCGCTCGAAATCCTGTGCGGCGGCGCCACTCGAAAGGAAGCCCAGCGACAGCAGCGCCGCCGCGAGCGCCGTGGAGGCCCTTGCGGACCGGGTTCGCGAATTCGTCGATTGCATTATTGTCCCCCGTCAAGGCCGATCGTCGGGATGGGCGCCTCGTACCGGATGCGCACCTCCGTGCTGCCCCCGCCGCGTGCCAGGATCTGCTCGCTCGAATTGAGCACGGAGCTGCGCTTGCGGATCAGCCAGCCTTCCGGCGTCGCCACGATCCCGCCGGGATCGAGAATGCTGGGAAGCGCGGCGAAGGCCTGCGTGTGCCCCTGATAGCGGGGCGAGATACTGGGGTAGACCACGTAGAACCGTGGTGCGACACCCGCCGCGAACCGGGCGAGATCCGGGGGATCGGGCAGGCACGAGGCGGCCGAAATACATTCGAAGCCCGGTATGATCGTCCCCGGCCCCTCTGCGCTGTCCGGCAGGTTGTAGTTGGACAGCAACGTTCCGGCGTTGGCGAGGAAATCGGACAGCGAAAGCAGCGCCGTAACCTCGTGCCGACCGGGCGCGGCATCCGCGTAAGCGCCGAAGGCCTGCGTGATGGCAGCGCCCTCCCCGACCGCGAAGCCCGTTACCGTGTAGTCGCCGGACACCAGCGCCGCGTCGGTATTGCCGTCCCAGTCCTTCGTGGGATTGCCGGTAATGGCCACCGCCAGGTTCGCTCGTGCAATCGTGCCGGTGCCGGATGCGCTGGTCGGCAGCACATAGTTCGACAGGAGGGTGCCGCTGTTGGCGGCAAAGTCGCTCTCCGCCAACGCCGCGCTGGTCAGGTGCGTGCCGGCATCGGGGCCATCGTAGAGGCCGCGGGATTGCGTCACCCTTGCCCCTTCGCCCGCGACGAAGCCGCTCAGCGCGAAATTCGCGGAGGTAAGGATCGCTACCGTGGTGCCGTCATAGGTCCTGGTCGGGTTGCCGATGATCGCGGCGGAGAGCACCGCCTGCCCGATCGTGCCCGCGCCGCTGGCGCTGGTCGGCAGGGCATAGTTCGACAGGAGCGTGCCGCTGCCCGCCGCGAAGTCCCCGCTGCCGAGCGAGGCCGTCACGATGCGCGAACCGGCATTGGGACTATCGTAGCGGCCGAGGGTCTGCGTCACGCTTGCGCCTTCGCCGGTGACGAAGCCGGTGAGCTGGTAGTTGGCGCCCGTCAGCGCCGCGAGGGTGTTGCCGTCATAGGTCTTGGCGGGATTGCCAACGATCACGGCCGTCAACACGGCCTTCGCGATCGTGCCCGGGCCGGTGGCCTCCGTCGGAAGGATGTAGTTCGACAGCAGGGTGCCGGAGTCGGCGGTGAAGTCCGTGGAGCCGAGCGCCGCCGTCACCGTCCAGACCCCGGCATTGACCCCGGCATAAGTGCCGCTGACCTGCGCGATCGTGGCGCTCTCGCCCGATGCGAGGCCGGTCAGGGCATAGTTCGCACTCGTCAGGGTCGCGGCGTCGGTAGCGTCGTAAGGCCTGGTCGGATTGCCGACGATCGCCGCCGTCAGCACTGCGCGGTCGATGGTGCCGAGGCCGCTGACGCTCGTCGGCAGGGCATAGTTCGACAGCACCGTGCCGCTACCCGCCGCAAAGTCCCCCGAGCCGAGGAGCGCGGTGACGAGGTGGATGCCCGCGTTCCGGTCGGCATAGTTGCCGAGGGTCTGCGTCACGCTCGCGCTTTCGCTGCCGATGAAGCCGGTGAGGAGGAAATTGCCCGGCGCCAGCGTGGCGGTGGTGGTGCCGTCATAGGCCTTGGTGGGGTTGCCGAGGATCACGGCAGTCAATTGCGCCAGTCCGATCGTGCCCGCGCCGCTGGCGCTGGTGGGCAGGACGTAGTTTCGCAGCGAAGTGCCGCTGTCCGCCACGAAGTCCGCGCTGCCCAGCATGGCGGTGACGGTGCGCGAACCGGCATTGGCGCTATCGTATGTGCCCGAGGCTTCGGTAACGGTGGCGCCCTGCCCCGCGACGAAGCCGGTCAGCTGAAAGTTGGCGCTTGTCAGCGAAGCCTGCGCATTGCCGTCATAGGTCTTGGACGGATTGCCGATGATCGCCGCCGTCAGCACCGCGCGGTCGATCAGGCCGATGCCCGTGGCGCTCGTCGGCAGGAGATAGTTGTCCAGCAAAGTGCTGCCTGTGGCCGCGAAGTCGCCGGCGCCGAGCGTTGCGGTGATCTGGCGGAAGCCCGCGTCCGGCGAAGCGAACGTTCCGCTGGTTTGCAGCACCGTGGCGCCCTCGCCGGGCACGAACCCGATCAGGCCGTAGTCTCTTGGCGAAAGGGTGATGCCGGTCGTGGCGTCGTAGATCCTGGTCGGGATGCCGACGATGAAGGCCGAAAGCGTGGCCTTCTCGATCAGCCCCGCCCCCGTGGCACTGGTCGGCAGCACGTAGTTGTCGAGCGAGGTTCCGGCCCCGGCGGCGAAATTGGCTGCGGAAAGGCTGGCCGTCACCGTGCGCGCGCCGGCATTGGGGCTGTCATAAGTGCCGATGGTCTGCGTCACGCTCGCGCTTTCACCGGTGACGAAACCGGAGAGCGCATAGAACCCGCTGGTCAGACGCGCCGCCGCATTGCCGTCGTAAGTCTTGGTCGGATTGCCGACGATCGCCGCCGTCAGCACCGCGCGGTCGATGGTGCCGAGGCCGCTGGCGCTCGTCGGCAAGGCATAATTCGACAGGAGGGTGCCGGAATTGGCGGTGAAGTCCCCGCTGCCGAGCAAGGCGGTCACGATCCGCGAACCGGCATTGGCGCTGCCATAGAGACCGGCGGTCTGCGTCACGGTGGCACCCTCGCCCGTGACGAAGCCGGTGAGCTGGTAATTGCCGACGCCGAGAAGCGCTGCCGTGGTGCCGTCGTAGGTCTTGGTCGGGTTGCCGATGATCGCGGCCGTCAATTGCGCCTGCCCGATCGTGCCCGCACCGGCGGCGCTGGTCGGCAGGACATAGTTCGACAGGAGGGTGCCGCTGTTAGCCGTGAAGTCCCCGCTGCCGAGCGAGGCGGTCACGGTGCGCGCACCGACATTGGGATTGTCGTAGAGGCCGACAGCCTGCGTCACGCTGGCGCCTTCGCCGGTGACGAAGCCGCCGAGCTGGTAATTGGCGCCCGTCAGCGCGGCAAGCAGGTTGCCGTCATACGTCTTGGTGGGGTTGCCGACGATGGTCGCGGTCAATTGGGCCTGATCGATCGTGCCGAGCCCGGTGGCGCTGTCGGGCAGGATGTAGTTCGACAGCAGCGTTCCCGAACCGGCCGTGAAATCCCCGACGCCGAGCTGGGCCGTGACCAGCCGGCTACCGGCATTGGCGGAGGCATAAGTCCCGGCGGTCTGGGTGACGGTTGCGCTCTCGCTGCCCACGAAGCCGATCAGCTGGAAGTTCGCCGGGTTCAGCGTTGCGACGGCATTGCCGTCATAGGTCTTGGTTGGATTGTTGGCGATGGCGGCCAGCAGGGCTTTGGGCGTGATGGTTCCGGCGCCCGTGGCGCTGGTCGCGAGCACGTAGTTGTTCAGATCGGTGCCCACGTTCACGTCGTAGTTGCCCGAGGACAGCGCGGCGGTGACGATGCGCGGCCCCGCATTGGCGCTGTCGTAAGTGCCCTGGGTCTGGTTGATCGAGGCTCCCTCTCCGCCGACGAAACCGGTGATCTGGTAGTTCCCCGGAGCCAGCACGGCGCTCAGATTGCCGTCGTAGACCTTGACCGGGTCGTTGACGATCGCGACGTTGAGCGTGGCCGGGGTGATCTCGCCGATCGGCTGGGCCAGCACAGAGCCGGAAATGCTGTAATTGGCCGCATCCCCGCCCGCGAGCAGCAGGCCGGTCAGCGTCACGTCGATACCGCTGGCCACGTTCTTGTCGGCATAAGTTCCGCTGATGCCCGAGACATCGACGCTCACGTCGTCGCCCGTGACCACGCCGCCCAGGGTATAGGCGGAGGACAGCGTGGGCAGGCCGGTGTTCGCGTCGTAGACCTTGGTTACCTGCGTCAGCTGGATGGCGGCCTGGGTAATGTCGGCGAAGAGGCCGGTCGGCTGTTCCAGCAGATAGTTGCCGAAGTCGTTGACCAGCGCGTAGCCGCTTGCCGTCACCGGAATGGTGGTTCCGACGTTGCGGGTGGCGAAAGTGCCGGTGGCGAGCGAGGGGTCGAGCGAGACGGGATCGCCGGACACGACATTGACGAGCGCTGCGGCGCTGCTGTCCAGCGTGGCCGCCGTGGTGCCGTCATAGACCTTGTTGTTGGCAAGTACGCCCGAGATCGTCAGCAGGCGCGGATCGATCCGGCCCGCACCGGCGGCGCTGGTGGGCAGGACGTAGTTTGACAGCGTCGTGCCGGGATCGGCCGTGAAGTTTCCGGGGATCAGTCCTGCCGTCACGGTACGCGTACCGGCGTTGACGCTGTCGTAGAGACCCAGCGTCTGCGTTACCGTGGCCCCCTCTCCGGTGACGAAGCCGGTGATCTGGAAATTCCCCGCTACCAGCGCGGCGATATTGGTGCCGTCATAGACCTTGTTCGGCGTTCCGACGATCGCGGCGGTCAGTTGAGCCGCCGTGATCGTGCCGATATTGGCGGTCACGTCGCTGACGAAATAGTTGCCCGCGCTGGCTCCGGACAGGCCGAGGCCGGCTACGCTGACCGACATGCCACTGCCGACATTCGGACCGTCATTGTACTGCCCGGTCGCGCCGGCCGCGCTGGCGGAGACGTCGTCGCCGGTCAGCACGCCGCTGAAGGCATAGCCCGTGGCCGCCGTGGGCAGCGCGATCGTGCCGTCATATGTCTTGATGACGGAGGTCAGGAATATCTCCAGCGGATCGATCGTCGCGCTGAGGCCCTGCGCCTGCACCAGGGTGTAATTGCCTGCGTCCGCGCCGGACACGCTATAGCCGCTCGTCCGCACGCTCCAGGTGCCGGCGTTGGCGGTCGGGTTGCCCGAGGTGTCGATGAAGGCGCCGGAGCTTCCGGTGGGATCGAGGGCGACGTCGTCACTGAGCAGGACGCCGCTCAGTCCAGCGGCGCTGTTGTCCAGCTGCGCGACGGAATTCTGGTCGTAGGTCTTGTCTAGCGCCAGGGCGCCGATCACGTTCAGCGTGGCGGGCGTGATCGTGCCGATCGCCTCGTTGGTGACGCTGGAGGCGATCGTATAGTTGCCCGCGTCCGCGCCGGTGATGGCCAGCCCGGTCAGCGTCACCGGCTTGCCTGTGCCGACGTTTCTGTCGGCATAGTCGCCGGCAATGCCGCTGGCATCGACGTTCACCGTATCGCCGGAAACGACGCCTGAAAGGCCATAGGCGCCGCCCACGTTGGGAACCGCCGTGGTGGCATCGTAGACCTTGGTGACCGAAGCCAGCCGTATCGTCGCCTGGATGATATCGGCGACGAGGCCGGTCGGCTGCAACACGATGTAGTTCGCGGCGTCGGTGCCCGAGGCTGTATAGCCGCTTGCCGTGACGGGAATGTCGATGCCGACGTTGCGGGTGGCGAACTGGCCGCTGGCGCCCGTGGAAACCAGCGTGACCACATCGCCCGAGAAGACACCCGACAGCGCGCCTGCCGAACTGTCGAGGGTGGCCGTGGTGGTCCCGTCGTAGACCTTGTCCAGCGCGGAAATGCCGATGACCTGCAAGCTCGCCTGGGTGATCGTGCCCGCGCCCGTGGCGCTGGCGGGCAGCAGGTAATTGCCAAGATCGGTTCCGGCCCCCGCCGTGAAATCGCCCGAGCCCAGCAGGGCCGTGACGATCCGCGAACCGACGTTCTTGCTGTCGTAAGCGCCCAGCCCTTGCGTCACCGTCGCGCTTTCGCCCGCCACGAAGCCGCTCAGCGCATAGTTGGCGCTCGTCAGGCTGGCCACCGTCGTGGCGTCGTAGACCTTGGTGGGATTGCCCACGATCACGGCGGCCAGTTGCGCCTGGGTGATCGTTCCCGGACCGGAAATGCTTGTGGGCAGGACATAGTTCGACAGCAGCGTTCCCGCGTTGGCCAGGAAATCGGAGACCACGAGATTGGCCGTCACCGTGCGGGCACCCGCGTTCGCGCTGTCGTAGGAAGCCCCGGCAGCCTGGCGGATCACGCCGCCCTCGCCCGCGATGAAGCCGGTCAGCGCATAGTTCGCCGCCGTCAGCGAAACCTGCGTGGTGCCGTCATAGGTCTTGGTGGGATTGCCGATGATGCTGCCCGTCAGCGCCAGCGGATTGATGTCCGCCGTCAGCCCGGTCGGTTGCGAGAGCGTGTAGTTCCCCGCCTGTGCGCCGGAAATGCCGTAGCCCCCGACATTCACCCGCAAGTCGGTGCCGACGTTCGCCTGTAGAAAAGCCGCCGAGGAGCCCGCCGGATCCAGCGAAACGTCGTCTCCTGATAGCACGCCGGAAAGCGACGCGCTGCCGGACAAGGCGGCAGCGGTGGTGCCGTCGTAGAACTTGTCCAGCGCGGTGAGGTTGGCGATCGTCAGTCCGCGCGGGGTGATGTTGGCCGCGAGGCCGGTCGGCTGGAACAAGGTGTAATTGCCCACGTCCGCGCCGTTGACCGTATAGCCGGCCGCCGTCACCGCGATCCCGTTGCCGACGTTGGCGGTAGTGAACGTGCCGCTGGAGGCGGCCGGGTCCAGCGTGACGTCGTCACCGGAAACGACGCCGAACAGCGTGGCGGTGCCGGTCAGCTGCGCCAGCGTCGTCTGGTCGTAGACCTTGTTCTGCGCGGAAACGCCCAGGATATTGAGCGGCGCGGGCGTGATCGTGCCCGGCCCGGTGGCCTCGGTGGGAAGGACATAGTTGGCGAGCAGCGTACCGGCACCTGCGGCGAACAGCGCTGCGGAAGGCAGCGGGGCGAGGATGTCGCGGGCACCCGCATTGGGGCTGTCGAACAGGCCGATGACATTGGTGGCGATGGTGATGCTCTCGCCGCTGACAAGCCCGGAAATCAGGAAGTTTGCCGGGTTCAACCCGATGCGTATCGCGCCGTCGTATATCCGCGCTGGATTGCCGACGATACTGGCGGTGAGCGGCGCGCGCAGGATCGTGCCGATGCCGGTGGCCTCGGTGGGCAAAGTGTAATTTGCAAGGTTGGTGCCCGCGAAAGGATCGAAGTCGCCGGGATCGAGCAGGACGAGTACCGACTGCAAACCGGCGTTGGGGCTGCCGTACTCGCCCACGGTCTGGGTCACCGTTGCGCCTTCGCCGGCGATGAAGCCGCTCAGCGTGTAATCCGAAGGATCGAGCGTGGCTACGGTGTTGCCGTCGTAGACCTTTGTCGGGTTGCCGGTGATGTCCACTGTGACGACGCCGGGGCCGAGATTGCGCCGCACGATCGTTCCCAGCCCGGTCACCGGCGAGGGGATCGTGTAGTTCGACATCAGCGTACCCGAATCGGGTGAGAAATTCCCGGCGTCCAGCGTGGCAGAGACCGTCCAGATTCCCGCGGAGGACGAGGCATATTGGCCCGAACTCTGGTTGACGGTCGCTCCTTCGCCTACCACGAAGCCATCCACCAGGAAGTTCGAAGGCCCCAGCGAGGCATTGGCATTGCCGTCGTAGGTCTTGGTGGGATTGCCGACGATGACGATGGTCAGCGGTGCGGGCAGTATCTCGCCCTGGATCGTCCCGACCGTCGGCAGGCTGTAGTTCGACAGCAGCGTGTTCGGACCGGCCTGATAGTCCGACGCGGTGCCGGATACCTCGATGTCCCAGATCCCGACGTTCTTCGAGGCGTAGTCCAGCCCCGATGCCTGCGAAAGGGTGATCGACTCCCCGGCCACGATATTGCCCAGTCCCACTTGAGACGGGCTGACGAAGGCATTCGTGGTGCCGTCGTAGATCTTGCTCGGCATGCCGGTGCTGGTGACCAGGAGCGGGCGCGGCGTGATCGCGGCGCTCAGCGTGGAGGAAAAACTAAGGTCGTAGTTGCCCGCATCCGGCCCGGTCAGGACAATGCCGGCGATCGTCACCGGGATGTTCTGGCCGACGTTCTTGGTGGCGAAGGTGATCTGGGCGCCGGGCTGCGCCACGGGGGTGATGTCGTCCCCGGCGAACAGCCCCGTGACCTGGAGGCCGGCGGTATTGACGCTGCCGAACAGGGTTCCGTCGTAGACCTTGTCGTTGGCGGTCAGCCCCGAAACCGTCAGCGCGGCGCGGGTGATGTTGGCGGCCAGCCCGCTGGCCTGAGACACAAGGTAGTTCCCCGCGTCCGCCCCGGACAAGGTTACTCCAATGGCCGTGACCGCGATCGCATTGCCGACGTTCTTGGTCGCGAACACGCCGGTCGCGCCCGAAAAGTCGAGCGAGACGTCATCGCTGCCGACCACGCCGAAGATCGAGGCGTTAGAGGTTTCGAGCAAGGCCGCAGTCGTGCTGTCATAGACCTTGTCGTTGGCGACCAGCCCGCTAATGATCAGCGCGGCCGGATCGATCAGCCCGGCGCCGCTGCCGCTGGTGGGAAGGATGTAGTTCGCCAGCTCCGTGCCGGCACCTGCCGTGAAGTTGGGAGGGGCGAAGGTGGCTGAGACAGTCCGCGCCCCTGCATCCGGTGCATCGTAGGATGCGGTGGCGGCCGCGCCGAGGGTGATCGTCTCCCCGGCAGCCACGCCGGTCAGCGCGAAGTTGGCGGATGTCAGCGAGACGGCAGTGGTGGCGTTGTAAGTCTTGGTCGGCGTGCCGACGATCGCCGCGGTCAATGCCATGGGATTGATGGTGCCTACCGTATCGGTGACGCTGGGCGTCGCCACGGCATAGCCGAAGACCGGAATGCCGCCATGGGTGGCCGCGAAGTTGCTGGCCGTGACGGCGATGCCGGTGCCCGCGTTCTTGTCGGCATATGTGCCGTCGAGCGTCCAGTCGTCGCCGTTGATCAGGCCGGTGACGGCGGTGTTGGTATCGTCCAGAACCGCGACGGTGGTGCCGTCATAGTCCTTCACCACCGTTCCCAGGGTGAAGCTCACGCTTGGTGCCACGCGATAGAACCGGCCGTTCCCCGCCGCCGGAGCCCCACTGACGTTGTCGTAGTCGTAGGCATAGTAATCGGGCGTGAGGCCGCCGTCGCTGTCGTTCGCCGGGTCGTTCGAAGCGATGAACCAGTTCGCGCCGCTGGAGGAAACGGCGGCGGTGCCTGCGGCATTGGCGAAAGTGCCTGTTTCCAGAACGACGTTGCCGGAAGCGGCGATGGCCCCGCCCGCCCCGATCGTCAGCGTGCCGGGCAGCAAGGCCGCCACCTGGCTGGCGGAAACGACCGCCGCCACCGAAACGTCGCGCTGCGCGTTGATCGTCAGTGCGCCGCCGCCCGAGATGGGCTGGTCGATGACGACATCGCGGAACGCGTCCAGCGTCAGTCCGCCGCTGCCGGTCCAGACGATCGGGGCGGCCACGGTTATGTCTCCGAAACCGCCGGTGCCGCCCGACGTCGTCTCTTGCAGGACGTCCGTTCCCAGGTTCAGGGTGCCGACGATCGTCGAGGCGGCAGCGGCATCGATCAGG
>NZ_JBJDRF010000079.1:0-18151 GCF_044987305.1 Novosphingobium sp. ZW T3_23 | reverse complement strand
TTGCCGCGCGCGGCAACTTCCGTATCGTCCAGACCCCGAAGCCATTCGGCCCAATGCGGCCACCAGCTGCCGGGATGCTCGCGCGCACCGGCGACGAACTCAGGAAGAGTGTCCGTCTGCGCGTCGTTGACCCAGTACTGGTACTTGTTGGAACTGGGCGGATTGACCACGCCGGCAATGTGCCCCGAGCCCGCAAGCAGGAAAGTACACGGTCCGGCCAGATAGTGGGTCAGCTTCCAGACGCTTTCGGGCGGAGCGATATGGTCCTCTCTCCCGGCCTGGATATAGGCCGGCGTCGTGATGCGATGAAGGTCGATGGGAACGCCGCAGGCCTGCATGGAATCGGCCACGACCAGACGGTTGTCGCGGTAAAGGTCGCGCAGGTAGTCGCGGTGCCAGTGGGCCGGCAGGTTGGTGACGTCACCGTTCCAGTGGAGCAGGTCGAAGGCGGGATAATCCTCGCCCTTGAGATAGTTCTTCTCGACGTAGTTCCAGATCAGGTCGTTGCCGCGCAGGACGTTGAAGGTGGCCGCCAGATAGCGCCCGTCGAGATAGCCCTCGGGCGAGAGCTTGCCGAGCGTCTCGATCTGCGCATCGTCGACGAAGTGCTTCAGGTCTCCCGCTTCCTCGAAGTCCACTTGCGCGGTGAAGAAGGTGGCGCTTGCCGCCTTGTCGGCTTCGCCCTTGCGCGCCAATACGGCCAGCGTCGCCGCCAGGGTCGTCCCGGCGACGCAATAGCCGATGGTGTGGACCGACGGCACGTCCAGCCTTTCGCGCACCACGTCGATCGCCTCGATCTGCGCGGCGATATAATCGTCCCAGGCGAGATCGGCCATCGTGGCGTCGGCGGACTTCCACGAGACCATGAACACCGTAACGCCCTGCTCCACGGCCCAGCGCACGAAGCTTTTCTTGGCGTTGAGGTCGAGAATGTAGAAGCGATTGATCCACGGCGGGAAGATCAGCAGCGGGGTCTTCAGCACCTTGTCGGTGGTCGGCGTATATTGAATGAGCTGATAGAGCGGGGTTTCGAACACCACCTTGCCGGGCGTGACCGCGATGTTCTCGCCCAGCACGAAGGCGCCAGGGCGGGTGTGGGTCAGCTGTCCCTTGCGCAGATCGTCGAGCAGGTTCTCGAAGCCCCGCACCAGGCTTTCGCCCCGGGTGCGGTTGGCCGCTTCCAGTGCGACCGGATTGGTCAGCGGGAAGTTCGCCGGGCTGAGGGCATCGACCATGGCGCGCGTGGCGAACAGGAGCTGCGCCTTGCGGGCCGGCTCCAGACCTTCGGCCGCTTCCGCCAGGCCTAGGATCTCGGCCGAGAGCAGGAGGTAGACCTGGTGCAGCACCGCGAAGAAGGGTTGGCGGCGCCATTCCGGATCCGCGAAACGACGATCGCGCAGCGGCAGTTCGGGCTCTGCTTCCCGCTCGGCGACGGCATTGGCTCCCAGACCGTATTGGCCCAACACGGCATTGATCAGTGCGGAGACGCCGTTCCACAACCGCTGCTGCACGTCCGGGCTGGCCAGCGGCAATTGTCGCATGACGCTTTCGGCCGTGGCGACCCACTTAACCGGATCGGCGTAATGAGGCGGGCCGTCCTTGGCCTTGCCGAGCTGCTCGACCTGATAGTCGGTCCAGATCGTGTGCATCCGGCTGGCGACTTGCGCCCATTGCACGGTGCTATCGGCCTGCTGCGTCCCTGCGGCGGGCACGAACTGGCCGAAAAGTCCGGCCATCTGACCGAAGGCCTCGCCCACGGCCTTGCCGTCCTGATTGCGGAACATCGTCGTGAACAGTTCGGTGGCATCGGTCGCCATAAGCGGTGCAACTCCGGTGCAAGTGGGGCGACCCGGACGAATCTCCCGGTCCATTCCTAGCCTGCTGTTCCTATCGATTGCCAGCCCTCAGGCCAACCGGACAAAAGTTGCGCATTTCGCGCCGAGGCGCCTGCAACAATTGCGCATCGGCCATTTGCGCTGGGCCGTTAATACCCTACAGGAACCCGCGCGGCACTTTCGCCGTGTGTTTTATGGATTCTCAGAGGTCATGGAAGACGAGTTCTACCGCATCAAGCGCCTGCCGCCCTACGTTATCGCCGAAGTCAACGCGATGCGTCACGCGGCACGCCAGGCGGGCAGGGACATCATCGACCTCGGCATGGGCAACCCGGACCTGCCGCCGCCGGAGCATGTGATCGACAAACTGTGCGAAGTGGCGCGCAAGGAAGACGCTCACGGCTATTCGGCCTCCAGCGGCATTCCCGGCATCCGCAAGGCCCAGGCCAACTACTACGGCCGCCGCTTCAACGTCGATCTCGACCCCGAGACCGAAGTGGTGATGACGATGGGTTCCAAGGAAGGCCTCGGCAGCCTCGCCACCGCGATCACCGCGCCCGGCGACGTGGTGCTGGCGCCCAATCCCAGCTACCCGATCCACACCTTCGGCTTCATCATCGCGGGTGCGACGATCCGCTCGGTGCCGACCACGCCCGATGAGCGCTATTGGCAATCGCTGGACCGCGCGATGGCCTTCACCGTGCCGCGCCCCTCGATCCTGATCGTGAACTACCCCTCCAACCCCACGGCCGAGACGGTGGACCTCGCCTTCTACGAGCGCCTCGTCGCCTGGGCGAAGGAGAATAAGGTCTGGATCCTGTCGGACCTCGCCTATTCCGAACTCTACTACGACGGCAACCCGACCCGCTCGATCCTGGAAGTGCCGGGCGCCAAGGACGTGGCGGTGGAATTCACCTCGATGTCGAAGACCTATTCGATGGCGGGCTGGCGCGTCGGCTTCGCGGTGGGCAATCCCAAGCTGATCGCAGCGCTGAAGCGCGTGAAGTCCTATCTCGACTATGGCGCCTTCACGCCGATCCAGGCAGCGGCCTGCGCCGCGCTCAACGGCCCGCAGGACATCGTCGAGAAGAACCGCAACCTCTACCAGAAGCGCCGCGACGTCATGGTGGAAGCGTTCGGCCGCGCCGGTTGGGACATTCCCAGCCCCAAGGCCTCGATGTTCGCCTGGGCGCCGCTGCCGCCCGCGCTGAAGGAGATGGGCAGCCTCGAATTCTCGAAGCAGCTGCTGACCGAGGCGGAAGTCGCGGTGGCTCCGGGTGTCGGCTATGGCGAGGACGGTGAAGGATACGTCCGCATCGCCATGGTGGAGAACGAACAGCGCCTCCGCCAGGCCGCCCGCAACATCAAGCGCTTCCTTGTATCCAAGGGCGTGAACACCCCTGCCGGGTGATTTTTTTGAGCCTTACAGGCGGGTTATCGCAGTTTTGCCAGCCCGCCTGTAAGAAATTAGGTGTTGTCCCCTAGGGGGCATTTCCCAGTATACAGGCCTTGGTTTCACCACTGGCAGAACAGATTGGGGGGGGAATGACCTATCTGGGAAAGAGTGAGTGCCACGCACCAAGATTTCGATGGCTGGCACCCGAAAAGATATCCGAACGTCTGGACCTGCAACGCTGCGGCTGGATCCTTGATCCGGACGGCGTTCCGGCAACGAATTGCGTCGGACTGATAGACGCGACCAACCTCGACAGCGTCAGCTGGATGCAGGTTCTCTCCTGGCTGCTGCCGGAAGCACGTCGCTGCGTTCTGGTGGCTGGCGTCAGCGAAGCGCATGATCGCACCTCGCTGCTGCAGATCGGCTTTGGAGACGTGGTAACGGATCGTATCGAGATCGAGGAACTGGGCGCCCGCGCCAATCGCCTCGCGCAGTTCAACGAATGGCTGCCGCGCACGCGTCGCGTCGGTCGGCTGACCCTGGACCTGCTGGCCCGCGAGGCCTTTGGAGACGGCAAGCCGCTCAACCTCAACCCGCGCGAATTCGCGCTGGTGTGGCGACTGGCCGATTCGATCGACCAGTTCGTGAGCAAGCAGGCGCTGATCTACGATGTCTGGCGCATGGGATTCGTGCCCGAGACCAACAGCGTGGCCGTCCACATGTCGCGGCTGCGGCGTAAACTGGCCTTCGTCGGCCTGGCGGGCGTTATCGAAACGTCGCCCACCGGCGGCTATCGCCTGCGCATGCCGGACGAGACGGTAGGGATCGATCGCAAGGTTGCGGTTGAACCTTCGCGCGCGCGCAAGGACGCCGTTACCGAAGCATCCCTGGCGCATTGACGGCAAGTCCCGTCATCCCGGTTCGCGCGCGTTGCGAACCGGGGAACCGACATGATCCCGGGCAGCCAGCGCCGCCAGATCGCCCGGTGTATTGATGTTCGCAATCGTTTCCGGAATCTCCACACGTCGCGCCTGCGCCAGTTCCGCGAAACGCCGCATCGAGTGGCTCTCTTCGCTATGGAGCAGCGCCTCAAGCACTGCCGTCGCGGACACCGGCCAGATGCCGATCACCGGCTGCTGCGCTAGGTATGCGGGCGCGGGGCCCAGTAGCGCAAGCAGGTTCTCCGGCAGCGCGACGGCATCGACCCCGCACGTGAGAACCGCCTCATAGCCCTCGTCCTGCGCCATGCGGAGCGCGGCCGCCAGTCCTCCCAAAGGCCCCATGCCCGAACGGGGCCAATCCGGCAGGGTCGGCGCAGGAGCCGTCTCGCGCCCCACCACCACCACCTTTTCCGACCAGCCGGACAAAGCGTCCACCGCCAGAGAAATCAGCGTGTGCCCGTCGAACTCGGCCAGCGCCTTGTCGCTACCGAACCTGCTGGACAACCCGCCGGCGAGAACCGCTCCGAGAATCATGCCTGCCACCTTCCGATCGTTCGAACTGCAAAAACGATCGCCATCTACGCCCGTTCCCGCGTCCGAGAGCAAGCACTCCTTGGAGGTGGACGCGATGGCGCCCAGCATTCCTTGAAGTTGCGCGCGCTTGCGCGCAGCAGGCCCTTGCAATCCAGCGCCGGCTGTCCTCCAATTCGCTTCATGAAGACGCTCGTCGCCCCAGATCGCCTGCTGGACCAGGGCCTTGCCCGCCTGCGTGCCCGCTTCGCCATACCCGAAGCTTTTCCCGCCGAGGTCGTGCAAGCGGCCGAACGCGCCGCGCAGCGCCGTCCGGACCGTCACGCGGATCGCACCGCCCTGCCCTTCGTGACGCTGGATCCGGCCGCCTCGACGGATCTCGACCAGGCCTTCGCGATCGAAGCAAGCGGCGCCGACCGGCTGCTCCACTATGCGATCGCGGATGTCGCCTGGTTCGTGGAGGACGGAGACCCGCTGGACCAGGAGGCGTGGCGACGCGGAACCACAACTTACCTTCCGGACGGCAAGGCCAGCCTCTACCCCGCCGCACTGGGCGAGGGCGCCGCCAGCCTGCTGCCCGGCGTCGACCGGCCGGCCGTCATCCTTACCGTCCGGATCGACCCGGCGGGCGAAGCTCGCCTGGAGGGGGTGGAGCGCGCCCTCATCCATAGCCGCGCCAAGCTCGCCTACGAAACCGTGCGCGACGAACAGCTCCCCGAGGGCTTCGTGGAGATCGCCCGCCGGATCGAACGCGCCGAGGATCGGCGCGGCGCCCAGCGGGTGGACCCGCCCGAGCAAGTCGTCGAGAGCGACGGCAAAGGGGGCTTCACGCTGGGTTTTCGCCCCCAGTTGCTTTCCGAACGGCGCAATGCCGCACTCTCCCTCGCCGCCAACCTGGCGGTGGCGCAGACGATGCTGGAGGCGGGAACGGGACTGTTCAGGGTCATGGCCCTGCCCGATGCCAAGGCCGAAGATCGTCTCCGTGCCAGCGCGCTGGCGCTGAAGCTGGAGTGGCCCCCGGCCATGCCGCTCGCCCAGTTCCAGCGGCGGCTCGATCCAGGCAAACCCGCCGAGGCCGCATTCATGCTGGCCATCCGCAGGACGGGGTCGGGCGCGGGATATCGCCCTTTCGATCCGCACAGCGAGCAATGGTCCGAACTTCCCTGGCATGCCGCCGTGGCCGCGCCCTATGCCCACGCCACCGCGCCCTTGCGGCGCCTGGCGGATCGCTATGTGCTGCGGACAGTGCTGGCGCTGGCACAAGGCCAAGCGCTGCCGGAAGCGGTCGGCTCCGCCCTCCCCGAGCTTCCGCGTGTCATGGCCCGCGCGGCTTCACGCGATTCGCAGATCGACAGGGCCGTCATCGACCTGGCGGAAGCCGCCATGCTTCAGGGGCAGGAAGGCACCGTCTTCAAGGCGGTCGTTTCCGATCTTCGGCAGGACAGCGCACAAGTGCAGTTCAAGGAGGTTCCGGTGATCGCAACGGTCAGCGCGCCGGATGCCCTCCCCGGCACCACCCTCTCGCTTCGCCTGCTCCGGGCCGACCCGCTGGAAGGCACGTTATCATTCGAAGTCGTCGATTAAATTCGCGAGATCGGAAAATGGGCGTTGCACTGCCCGCGATCCATTGTTAGGGGCGCCTTTCTCCACACGGATGGCCCGATGGCGGAGTGGTGACGCAGAGGACTGCAAATCCTTGCACGCCGGTTCGATTCCGGCTCGGGCCTCCACCTTTGCCTCTCAGAGGCACTTTCTCTCGGATCGATGCAGTTTCGTCCTGGCGCTTCGGCGCGGGGCGCATGATCGTGTGTTGGACAGAGAAACATTCGCGCTCCCAAATAGGCGCCAAGGCCTAAGGCGCAAGTACGGCAGTTACCTGAAGTTAATGCCGAATAACTTCATCTTAATGATCTTCGTTACGCTTCCTTAGCTGTCATCCTTTACCTTGCCTGCTTCGATGGAAGCGGGTGCGAATGCAGAAACTCGATAGTATACTTTCAACCAGTCAGCCGATGACGACCGCCCGGCGCATGACCGTTCATGCGGTTCAGGCCGTTTGTGCCGGTTGCGCGCTCGGCGCCTGTCTCACCGAAGGCATGCCGTCGCGAATCCTGGCGGGGCTTGCGGCGGCCACGGCGCTGTTCACGCTTGGGGTCGGCATCCGTTATGGACGCCGGGCGGTGGCCGAACTCGACGGTCACCTGGCGCTGGTGGCGGAAGCCGGCGCGGCGCGGGCGCAAGTCGAGGAGCTGTTCGCGATGACGGACATGCTTCAGGCTGCCGACGATCACGAGGATGCAGGCGCTGTGCTCATGGCCAGTGCCGAACGGCTGCTGCCCGAAATGGACGGCGCGCTCTACGCGTTCAACCATTCGCGCGACCGGCTTGACCTGGCCCGCGCGTGGAGCCGCAAGGACGATTTCGCGCCGCCCCCCGCGCTGTTCCCCGAAAGCTGCTGGGCGCTCAAGCGCGGCAAGCCGCATGTCAACGATCGGCGCGGCGGCTCGCTGTGCTGCCAGCACAGGATCGGCGACGCCTCCACCATCGAAGTGCCGATGATGGCGCGCGGACAGGTCTTCGGCCTGCTCGTGCTCGCCAGCGAAGCGGAGGATGCCGGGCGACGGCTCCAGGACGTCACGCGTATCGTCCGGGCCCTTGCCGATTCGATGTCGCTGGCGCTGTCCAACATCGCCCTGCGCGAGAAGCTGCGGACCCAATCCTTGCGCGATCCCCTGACCGGGCTCTACAATCGGCGCTACATGGAGGATGCGCTGGAGCGCTACATCAACCTGGCCCAGCGCACCGGCACGCCGATCTCGGTGCTGATGATCGACCTCGACAACTTCAAGCGCCTCAACGACGAGCACGGCCATGCCAAGGGCGATGCGGTGCTGCGCGACGTTGCCGGCCAACTGGTGGAAACGCTGCGCCCCTCGGACGTGATCGCACGCTACGGCGGCGAGGAATTGCTGGTGATCATGCCCAAGTGCGGCCTGGAACATGCCGCCGCCAAGGCCGAGCTGCTGCGTCAGCGCGTGGAAGCGCTTTCCGCGGCCCATGGCGCCCAAGTCAGCGCCTCCTTCGGCGTCGCCAGCGTCCCCGAAACCGCAACCGGCGCCGGCGACGTGGTGACCATGGCGGACAGCGCGCTCTACGCCGCAAAGCAGGGCGGCAGGAACCGCGTCGTCACCGCGCCCCGCCGCGCACGGGGCGACGACAAATCCGCGCCTCGGCTCGCCGCCGCCAACTGACGGGGTTTTCACCCGCCACCTCACACACGGACATGGAAAAAAGGGACCGCATTGCTGCGGTCCCTTCTTCATTTCGGGCTCTGGAACACCGATCGCTATCCGATCGGTGTTCCTTCAGGCCGCGGGTCGCCCTGCGATCAGTCTTCCTTCAGGAACGCCGGCATGTGGTCGGGATCGCCGCCACCGTTGTCGCCGCCGCGCGGGCCACGGGGGCCGCGATCGCCGCGACCTTCGCCGCGCGGACCACGGTCGTTGCCGCCACGGCCACCGTCACGACGCGGACCACGACGGTCGCCGCCGCGATCTTCGCGGGGACCACGATCGCCACGCGGTTCGCGCGGTTCGCGGGCCGGACGGGTATCTTCCAGCTCGGCGCCGGTTTCCTGGTCGACGACACGCATCGACAGGCGAACCTTGCCGCGCGGGTCGATCTCGAGGACCTTGACCTTGACTTCCTGGCCTTCCTTGACGACGTCCGTCGGCTTTTCGACGCGCTCGTTCTTCATTTCGGAGACGTGGACGAGGCCGTCCTTGCCACCCATGAAGTTCACGAAGGCACCGAAGTCGACGATGTTGACGACCTTGCCGTTGTAGATCTTGCCGACTTCCGCTTCCTCGACGATGCCGAGGATCCACTTCTTGGCGGCTTCGATCTGGGCCACGTCGGACGACGAGATCTTGATCACGCCTTCGTCGTCGATGTCCACCTTGGCGCCGGTTTCGGCGACGATCTCGCGGATCACCTTGCCGCCGGTGCCGATGACGTCACGGATCTTCGACTTGTCGATCTGGATCGTCTCGATGCGCGGTGCGTGAGCCGAAAGTTCGGTGCGAGCCGAACCCAGGGCCTTGTTCATCTCACCCAGGATGTGCGCGCGGCCGGCCTTCGCCTGCTCCAGCGCCTTGCCCATGATTTCCTTGGTGATGCCGGCGATCTTGATGTCCATCTGCATCGTGGTGATGCCGAGTTCGGTGCCAGCCACCTTGAAGTCCATGTCGCCGAGGTGATCCTCGTCGCCCAGGATGTCCGAAAGAACGGCGAAGTCGTCGCCTTCCAGGATCAGGCCCATGGCAATGCCCGAAACCGGACGGACCAGCGGCACGCCGGCGTCCATCATCGAAAGGCAGCCGCCGCAGATCGTCGCCATCGAGGACGAGCCGTTCGACTCGGTGATGTCCGACAGGATGCGGATGGTGTAGGGGAAGTCTTCCTTGGCGGGCAGCACCGGGTGCAGCGCGCGCCATGCCAGCTTGCCGTGGCCGATCTCGCGACGGCCCGGGGCGCCGAAGCGACCCACTTCGCCGACCGAGTAGGGCGGGAAGTTGTAGTGCAGCATGAACGACGAATACGACAGGCCTTCCAGGCCGTCGATCATCTGTTCGGCGTCCTTGGTGCCCAGCGTGGTGGTGCAGATCGCCTGCGTTTCACCGCGGGTGAACAGCGCCGAACCGTGCGTGCGCGGCAGGAAGCCGACCATCGATTCGATCGGGCGGACCTGGTCGAGCTTGCGGCCGTCGATACGCTTGCCGTCCTTGAGGATGGCGCCGCGCACGATTTCCGCTTCCAGCTTCTTCATGGTCTTGATGGCGACCATCTGCAGCTGCGGGGTCTCGCCGGAGAAGGCTTCCTTGGCCTTGGCGCGAGCGACGTTCAGCGCGTTCGAGCGGGCCGACTTGTCGGTCAGCTTGTAGGCAGCGGTAACGTCCTTGCCGACGGCCTTCTTGAGCTTCGCCTTGATGTCGGCGGTGTTGTCCGACAGGTCGATTTCCCAAGGTTCCTTGGCGGCCTGCTCGGCGAGGTCGATCACGAGGTTGACGACCTTGCGGCATTCGTCATGCGCGAACATGACGGCGCCGAGCATCTCTTCCTCGGTCAGCTCCTTGGCTTCCGATTCCACCATCATCACGGCATCGCCGGTGGCGGCGACGACGAGATCGAGGCGGCCATCGGCCAGCGCGGCGGTCTGCTTCGGGTTCAGCGTGTATTCGCCGTCGACGAAGCCGACGCGGCAGGCGCCGATCGGGCCCATGAAGGGCACGCCCGAGATGGTGAGCGCGGCCGAAGCGGCGATCATCGCAACGACATCGGCCTCGGTCTCGCCATCAAAGCTGAGAACCTGGCAGATCACGTTGATTTCGTTGTAGAAACCTTCGGGGAACAGCGGACGGACCGGACGGTCGATCAGGCGGCTGGTCAGCGTTTCCTTTTCGGTGGCGCCGCGCTCACGCTTGAAGAAGCCACCCGGAATGCGTCCTGCGGACGAGAACTTTTCCTGGTAGTGGACGGTCAGCGGGAAGAAGTCTTGGCCTTCCTTCACCGACTTGGCGGCGGTCACCGCGCAGAGCACGACCGTTTCGCCATAGGTGGCAAGGACGGCGCCGTCGGCCTGACGGGCCACGCGGCCGGTTTCGAGGGTGAGGGTCTTGCCGCCCCACTCCATGCTTACGGTTTTGACGTCGAACATTTTCGATTTCCTTGACCCGCGAGGCCCTATTGCCATGCGGGGCTTACTGCCGGGGATACCGTCCCGGTCCGGTGCAGGGCTTTTTCGTCGCCCCTGGGCCTCCCGCCGGATTGCGGAAGATGCCCGGTTAAATTCGTCGTCCCGGACTTGATCCGGGACCGGTAGCTGTCTTTAGGCGCGCGTTCGCGTGAAAGCGCCCTGCCGGCAGCTTGCGTGACCTTGCCAGCGGTCCCGGATCAAGTCCGGGACGACGTAGCCCCATTACCACATGGGCTTCATCACGCGGGCCCATTACCACATCGCGGGCCATAAATGCAAAACGGCCCGCCGAAGCGGGCCGTCTTCTCGGTTCTTACTTACGCAGACCGAGCTTCTGGATGAGGGCGTTGTAGCGCGCCACATCCTTCTTCTTCAGGTAGTCCAGCAGCGAGCGGCGCTTGTTGACCATGGCCAGCAGACCGCGACGCGAGTGGTTGTCCTTGTGGTGAGCCTTGAAGTGCTCGGTCAGGTTGCGGATGCGCTCGGTGAGGATCGCGACCTGAACTTCCGGGCTGCCCGTGTCGCCAGCGACGCGTGCGTTGTCCGAAATGATGTCCTGCTTCTTTTCAGCGGTAACCGACATGTACTCTACTCCGCGACATCCGATAGGTTGAATCCCCTGACGACGCGGGCTTCTCCACCCGAAAGCTCCATGAGCGCGACGGGAGTGATCCCTTCCCGCGCCCAGCAGAGCCCGTCTTCATGGGGCAATCCGGTCAGAACACGGCCCTGGCGGACCGCCCTTGCCTGCTCCGGATCGAGGTCGATGGCCGGGATGTCGTCCAGCCCCACCTCAAGTGGCAAGAGTACCTGTTCAAGCGCAGCGCCCTTGCCGATTTCGTTCAATTTGTCCAGCGAAATCGCCCGCGACAGGTCGAACGGGCCGGCCTTCACGCGGCGTAGCATGGTCACATGACCGACGGTGCCGAGGGCCAATGAAATGTCACGGGCAAGGCTGCGAATATAGGTTCCCTTGGAAACTTTCACCCGCAAAGTAACGTATTGCTCGCTTGCATCCCACTCGCCGACGAAGCCCTCGGCAAGGTACTCCCAGCCGAAAATAGTCACTCTGCGGGACTTGAGTTGCACGTCCTCACCCGCCCTCGCCAGATCGTAAGCTCTCTCGCCATCAACTTTGATGGCGGAATAGGCGGGAGGAATCTGGTCGATCTCGCCCGTGAAGTGCTCCTGCAATATCGATTCGACAGCGCCAAAGCCCGGCTGGATGTCGCTGGTAGCCATGACCTGGCCCTCAAGGTCCAGCGTATCGGTTTGCCGGCCGAACTGAACCGTGAACTCGTAGACCTTGCTGGCATCGAGCATCCGCCCGGCCAGCTTGGTCGCCTCGCCCAGTGCGACGGGCAGCACGCCGGTGGCCAGCGGATCGAGCGTACCGCCGTGGCCGACCTTCACCTTCTTGCCGTAGCCCGCCTCGCGCAAGTTGCGCTTCACGGCGGCGACCGCCTGCGTCGAGCCGAGGCCCAGCGGTTTGTCGAGGATGATCCAGCCATGCGGGGCCGGGCGAACGGGAACGGTCGAATTCATCCGCTTTCCCAAGTCGCGCGCGGCGCAAATGTCAACTTCAGGCGCCCGCCACGAACTGTGCCAGGGCGTAGTAATGGTCGGTCGCCCAGATCACTGGCGGCAGCACCAGCTTCCGCACGATGCCCCATTGCGGGAAGAAGTAGGGGACCACCAGCAGCAGCACGATCAGCAGCGGGAAGCCATAGGGTCGAAACCGGGCATAGGCTTCCGCCAGCCTCTCCGGCAGCAAGCCCTCGACGATATGCGAACCGTCGAACGGCGGGATCGGCAGGAGGTTGAACAGCGCCAGGAAGACGTTGATCATGATGAAGTTGTTGAGGTTCATCGCCGCGAAGGAAATGCCTGCCCCTTCGGCGTCGCCCGCGAACCGCACCAGCAGGCCAAGCAACATCGCGCCGATCGCGGCCAGCACCAGGTTCGAGCCCGGACCGGCGGCGGCGACCACCATCATCCCGCGCTTCGGATCGGCCAGGCGCCAGCGGTTGACCGGCACCGGCTTGGCCCATCCGAAGATCGGAAGACCCGTCAGCGCCAGGAACCCCGGCAGCGCGATCGTGCCCATGGGATCGACGTGACGCAGCGGGTTGAGCGACAGGCGCCGTTGCTCCTGCGCGGTCGGATCGCCCAGGGCCAGGGCAGTCCAGCCATGCGCCACCTCGTGAAAGACGATGGCGATGATGAGCGGGATGATAAGCGCCGCGGCTTGCAGCAGGGTCTGGTTCATGGCGCTGATCTAGGGGTGGGCGACCTCCGCCGCAATGGAGCAGCCGCAGAAGCGTGCATCACCGCTCCATGGCCTCCCCGAAATGCTTGCGGCAGAGTGCGACATAGCGGTCGTTGCCGCCGATCTCGGTCTGCGCGCCCTCGCGCACCGCCGCTCCCGCTGCATCGACGCGCAGGTTCATCGTCGCCTTCCTGCCGCAGTGGCACACCGCCTTCAACTCGATGAGCGCATCGGCAATCCCCAGAAGCACCGCCGACCCCGGAAACAGCTCGCCCCGGAAATCGGTGCGCAGCCCGTAACAGAGCACCGGGATGTTCTCCCGGTCCGCCACATGCGCGCACTGCCAGGCCTGCGCCGGGGTGAGAAACTGCGCCTCGTCGACGAGAACACAGGACAGTGGCTCCACCGCATGGACCGCCCGCACTTGCGCCACCAGATCGGTATCGCGCTGGAAACGATGCGCCGGCGCGTGAAGGCCGATGCGGCTCTCGATCGCGAAATCCTGCCCTCGCGCATCGCTGCGATCGTCGATTCCGGCGGTCCACAGCATCGTGCGCATCCCGCGCTCGTGATAGTTGAAGTTCGCTTGCAGCAAAGTCGCCGATTTGCCGGCGTTCATGCTGGCATAGTAGAAATAGAGTTTAGCCATCGGAACTGGGGATAACATGACCTTCCCCGGCCCGCACGGCGACTTGGGCGATTGTCCCCGCTTGAATGAAACCGCGCGGCGTTATCTAATCCGGACAGCCGTGGAAGGGCCTCTCCGACTGGTGTCGCGTTGGCCGGTATCGAGCATCCTGACCGGATGCCGGCAGAGCGGCGTGGAGATGGACATGAAGAGATGGATCGCCCTGGTCGTGATCATCGCGCTCGCCGGAGCCGCTGCCGGATATGTCATCGATGCACCATTCGCGCCATTCGCCACCGGACCCTGGCGGCAGACCGCCACCTTCCTTGACGATGCCACGGCGGCGCTGGTTTCGCTGGTGGGGCGCGGCGGCGCGATAGCCGCCCCGCTGCTGGTGGGGGCCGTGCTCTGCGGGTTGACGCTGTTCGCGGCGCGAAAGGCGGATGGGAAACAGGATGGCGAGTCGCTTCCCGGCCCCGTCTGGCGGCCGGAAGCATCGGCGGAAGAGCAGGCCGCCGAGCAGAACGATCGCAGCGGACCCGACCGTCGGAGCCTGGCTTCGTCCATGCCCGATCCCGAAGACCTGCTGGTTCGTCCGGTCGTGCTGGTACGCAAGGCGCGTTCCCGCTCGCGGGACTGGTTCGACGATACCAGCTGGCTGGGCGGGCTTCCCAAGCTGGCCGGAATTCCCTGGCCGCGCGACCGCAACGGCGCGCCGCTGCCCTTCGCCGCACAGATCGACCTTGCCCGGATCGCCGCTGCCTTCCCCGGCAACCCGCTTCCCGGCAACCCTTTGCCCGAAGCCGGGTCGCTGGCCTTCTTCGTCGGCACCGGCGCGGTGGTGCCGGTGCCTGCCGGCGATCACGAGTTCAGCCGCCCCCCTGCGCACCTGCCCCCTGCCTATGACGAAGGCGGCTTTCCGCTACCCCGCCATGCTTCGCGACTGAGCCATGAATTCTTTCCGTTCTGGCCGGTGGAGGCCGTATCCCTCGCCTTGCCGGAGGCGTTGCGCGATCCTCATCGACCCGGCGACGAACCCGCCATCGAACAGGCCATGACCGAGCGCCTCGCCCAGCGCTATCCGCTGCGGAACGGGCCGCTGACAGTGCAGGAACCGGTCGAGCGGGTCTGGTGGCACGGCGCGCTCCATCTCGCCAACCTGTTCCACGTCGCGCTGGACGAAGCATCGCTCCAGATCGACCGACGCGAGAGCCGGACCGACGGCGCCCGTGACGACGTCGAACTGCTTGGCGCCGATCCGGATACGACGCCGCTGAGACTTGAGGCCGCCCGTCGCGCCGTCGACCGCGAGGACGCCCGGCTCCACGCCTGCCGGATGCAGCATGCAGCCCTGGAGCAGGTGACCCAGGCGATGGACGAGTTCACCCGGGAGCGCGATCCATGGGCGCCGCTCACGAGCGAGGAAAGCACCGTGCTTCAGGACGTGCTGGTGCATGTCAATCGGGACTGCGCGGACCTGGTGCGCCATCACGTGCCGCAGACCCTGGCGGACCTGGCTGCCTTCTCGCTCAGAGCGATGGTTTCCGGCCCACCGGAGGCGTTGGCACAGGTTTCCGACGCGGAACTGGCGCACATCAACGCCGCCTATCGGCTCGCCAACCTGCACCAGCACCAGATCTTCGGCCCCGGCGGCAGCCGCCGCGCTATGGGCGAGGACCATCGCCGCGACGTGCTGCTGCTGCAACTCGCCTATGACGACATGATGGAATGGAACTGGGGCGACATGGGTCTGTACCAGTTCTGGATCAGCCCTGAAGACCTGGCCAACAGAAGGTGGGATCGCGCCTCGCTGACCTTCGAGGAAGGTTGAGTCCGATTACTCGTCAAGGTCGCGCTTCACGCGGGGATCGCTGAGCAAGGCGTCGATGCGGCTGGCCTCGTCGAAAGTCTCGTCGGGGCGGAAGCGGATCCGGGCCGCGAACCGCAGCTTCAGCCGCTGGGCGACTTCGCGCTGGAAGAACGCCGTATGCGTGCGCAGCGCCTTGAGCACGACTTCCTCGTCCTCTCCCAACAGCGGCTTCACATAGACCGTAGCCATGCGCAAGTCGGGGCTCATGCGCACTTCGGTCACGGAAACGGAATGGGCGCTCAACGTGTCATCGTGGACCTGCTGGCGCGTGAGAATCTCGGAAAGGACGTGACGCACTTGTTCGCCCACCTTCAGGAGGCGGACGGAGTGCTGCTCGGGCGTGACTTGCTGGCGTACCATGGCTTGTTCCATGTGGGCGGACGACGACAATTTGCAACAATTGATTACGGCTCCGGCGTCTCTTTCTGTGGTTTAGCCTCGGCAACCAACCAGCAACAGACGCTTCAAGGAGCTTTCGAGAATGAGGAAATTCACCGCCACCCTGCTCGCCGCCGCGCTGATCGCGCCCGTCGTGGCCACGCCCGCGATGGCAGCACCCGGCCATTCGCAAAGCCAGAGGCATTCCAAGGATCAGGCCCAGAATCAGCACCAGCAGCCGAGCAAGGGGCCGCAGTTCCGCAAGGGCGAGAAGTTCGACCGCAACCGGGCCACCCATTATCAGATGGTCGACTATCGCAAGTACCACAATGTGAAAGCACCGCCGAAAGGCTATCACTACGTCCGTTCGGGCAACGACATGCTGCTCGTCGGCGTGACCAGCGGCATCGTCGCCGCCGTGACCTCGGGCATGTTCCGCTGAATTCGACGCCGGACTGAAGAGGGTGAGGCGCTTGGCGGGGCGCCTCGGAGACGGTCTAGAAAATGCGGCGCCTTTTTCACATCTTCTGGACGATCCGCGCCAGCGACCGCACGTTGCGCGCCGTGCCCCGGCAGCCCAGGCGCTTCTCGATGAAGTCCATGGTCAAAAGGCTCCCGCCCATGGGCGCGGCGAAATCGACGAAGAGGCTCCGCGTGCCGAGCGCCAGCCTTTCCATGCCCACCCGTCCGTGATCCGCCACGAGCCGATCGAACTGCTCTGCCGAGGGCTGGCTGCCCAGCAGCACCGTATGGACGAAGGTGTCGCCGCTCTCGCCCGCGAAGGGATTCTGCTCGACGGCGGCGCGGATTTCCTCACGCGTTCTGACCGCCACGAACGTCTTCATGTCGAAGCGGTCGCGCATCAGGTAGGCCAAAAGGTCTTCCAACCCCTCGCTCGGCCGCTCCTCGTAATCGAACAGGACATTGCCGCTGGAAATCACCGTCTCGGCATTCTCCAGTTCCTCGCGCTCGAACGCGTAGCGCAGGTCCGCCATCGACAGGCGATCACCGCCAACGGTCATGGATTCGAAAAAGGCGCAATAGCGGGTCATCTTGAAAATTCCGGCTGGTGAAGTATGATCGGCCTACCACGGTCGACGTTTTCACATCACCGTCCGGGCCTGGGTGTTGCAGCATCCGGGCCCGTTTTCTTATCGGCCCTATCGGAGACTGACGTTGCAGCGCCAGCCTCCTTACCGACTATCGGCGCTTTACCGGCGGTTCAGCTCGATGAGCTTCACCACCAGTTGCAGAAGCGCGACCAGGAAGGTCGCCGCGCCGAGAACCAGCATTACCACGATTTCCGTGCTCACATGACATCACCGTCCTCTCCGTCGCCGTTGCGACGGGACAGCCATAGACGCACGGTCACACGGAAATCTGGTTAAATTCGTGACAACAGCGTCTCCTCTACGAAAACGAAGAAGGCCACCGCCGGATTTCTCCGGCGATGGCCCTTCGTTCGTGTTCGGGCGACAGCCTTAGCCGACGGTACGCTCGCGATGGCTGACTTCGAAGACTTCGAGGTGGTCGCCCGCCTTGATGTCGTTCGTGTCGGCCAGCACCACGCCGCATTCCAGGCCGGCGCGCACTTCGTCGATATCGTCCTTGAAGCGACGCAGCGAGGAGATCGTCGTGGCCGAAACGATGACATCGTTGCGGGTGAGACGCGCGCTGAGGCCCTTGCGGATGAAGCCTTCGACCACCAGCAGACCGGCGGCCTTGTCGCGCTTGCCGGCCGGGAAGACCTGCTTGACTTCGGCGCGGCCGACGACGGTTTCGATGCGTTCCGGACCCCAGATGCCGGCCATCTGCTTCGCGACCTCGGCGGTCAGCTCGTAGATGACGTCGTAGTACATCATCGGCGTCTTGGTCTTCGCAACCTGCTCGCGCGCCTTGGCGTTCGGGCGGACGTTGAAGCCCACGATCGGCGCACCCGAAGCCGCAGCCAGGGCAACGTCGGTCTCGGTGATGGCACCGACGCCCGACTGCAGGATGCGGACCTTGATCTCGTCGTTCGAGAGGTTGTGGAGCGCGGTGTTGATCGCTTCCACCGAACCCTGCACGTCCGCCTTGACCACGATCGGGTACTCGATGACGTTCTGCTTGGCGGCGAGCGCCGAGAACATCGTGTCGATGCTGGCGGGCGCCGTGGCAGTGCGCTTGGCGGTCGCTTGTTCCTGACGGTAGGACGAAACCTCGCGGGCACGCTGCTCGCTTTCGACCACGGTCAGCTTGTCACCGGCCATCGGCACACCGCCGATACCAAGGACTTCCACCGGCATCGAAGGCGGAGCGATCTTCACCTGACGGCCCTTGTCGTCCAGCATGGCGCGCACGCGGCCGCTCTCGGTGCCGACGACGAGGATGTCGCCGACCTTCAGGGTGCCGCGGTTGACCAGAACGGTCGCCAGCGGGCCCTTGCCCTTGTCGAGCTTGGCTTCGATCACGGTGGCTTCGGCCTCGCGGTCGGGGTTGGCCTTCAGTTCCATGAGTTCGGCCTGGAGCAGGATCTTCTCGATCAGTTCGTCGAGACCGGCGCCGGTCT
>NZ_JBJDRF010000078.1:0-18580 GCF_044987305.1 Novosphingobium sp. ZW T3_23 | reverse complement strand
ATGTAAGGTTACGCAGCCAAGGCTGCTGCACAGTGCCGCCCCAACTCGCTTGCAGAACGATAAATGTATCGCATCAACGGGATGAACGACATGCCGCCATAGCCTTGACAATCGAACCCTCATGTAAGGACGAGGCTCGCATCGGTCAGCAAACCAAGCTCACCCGGCGCTGGGCCAAGCGCGGCACGCGGCCCTCGGCACCCAAGGATCAGCGGCGCTCCTCGGCATGGCTGTTCGGCGCGATCTGTCCCGCCGAAGGTAAAGCCGCCGGCATCGTCATGCCCCGCTGCAACAGCGAGGCGATGAGCATGCACCTCGAGGAGATCGCCTTCCACGTCGCGCCGGGCGCACATGCCGTTCTGCTGCTCGATCAGGCCGGATGGCATGGATCGGCCGAGCTGGTCGTGCCGCCCAACATCACCTTGATGCCGCTGCCGCCCAGGTGCCCGGAGCTCAACCCGGTCGAGAACGTCTGGCAGTTCATGCGCGACAACTGGCTGTCGAACCGCATCTTCCAATCCTACGACGACATCGTCGACCACTGCTGCTTCGCCTGGAACAAGCTCGTCGAGCAGCCCTGGCGCATCATGTCCCTCGGACTCCGCCAATGGGCCCATGGGTTCTGATCAATGCACTTTGGTATTAGCGACGTCGCTAACGACGTCTCTTGATCGGGGATTGCGATGAGGGCGGAGATACTGGGTCAGGAACGTCGGCGCCGGTGGACGGATCAGCAGCGGCTGGAGATCATCAGTTGGCGTTGCCGGCGGACGTCTGGAAGCCGAAGCACGCAGCGGACGTGCGGCACAGCTTGGAGAGCGAGGTCTATCCTACGCTGGGCGAACGGCCCCTGGATCAGATCAGCGCCGCCGACGTTCTCGAACTGCTCACTTCCATCCAGGATCGAGGCGCGACGGAGGCTGCGCACCGAATCAGGTCGCGGCTCTCGTCAATCTTTCAGACGGCTATGGTCTCCGAGATCATCAAGGCGGATCCAGCCGCATCGCTGTCGAAGGCGCTGAAGCCGATTGTGAAGCGCAAGCACCCGGCGTTGCTGGATCTTCGATCGGTCAGAGATTGCCTGCTGAAGGTAGAGAGCGAGCCGGGCTTTCCCGCTGTGAAACTCGCCTCGCGTCTATTGGCGCTGACGGGGGCTCGGCCGGGCATGATCCGTTTCGTCGAGCATCACGAGTTCGAGGATCTGGACGGACCGTCGCCGATCTGGCGCGTACCGGCGGAGAAGATGAAGCTGGAGCGCGAGGAAAGCGAACAGGCGGCCTTCGAATTCGTGTTGCCGCTCTCGCGGCAAGCGGTGGAGACGATCCGCGCAGTTCGCCAGATGACCGGCAATCGGAAGTACGTTTTCGCGTCGGCCTCGAAGTCGCACCTGCCAATCAGCGAGAATGCGCTGAGCAGCGCGTACCGGCGCTCGGGCTTTGCGGGGCGGCACGTTCCGCATGAATGGCGGTCATCGTTCTCGACGATCATGAACGAGCGCGCCATGGATCTCGATCGACCCGGCGATCGGGCAATCATCGATCTTATGCTGGCGCACCAGCCGGAGGGCGTCGAAGCGCACTACAACCGCGCCGCTTATATGCCGCGTCGACGCCAACTCGCCCAGGAGTGGTCGGACATGCTTCTGGAAGGTGTGCCGCACCCCGAGACCTTGCTGATCGGGCCGCGACGCTGATCAAGGGCGGCCGCGCATGACCGCCGCCACACGCAACGACGCCTCGCCGTTTGGCCTGATCGCCGCAAAGGTCACGAAGACCGCGCTCGGCCGCAAGACACGCGCGCTCCTGGAGCGTGGCGATAGCCCGCGCAGCGGCGAGAAGGTCTGGCGCAATTCCTACACCGAGGGCACGATCGAGGATCGCGTCTGGAAGCCGATCCACGACGGCACCGCGCGCGGCGGCAAGCGCTGGGTGGGCGCGCTGCTGAAGGCGCCGAAGGCGCTCGAATACAAGACGCGCCTTAAGCGTCGTCAGGTCGAGCCTGGTTCGCGCAATGGTGCGCTCGGCGAGATCGGAATCGAAGTGCTCGAATTTCTTTACGAGCTGGTCGACTTCTCGACCGGACGCCTTGAGCCGGCGATTCAGACGATCGCCGATGGCATCGGCCGCTCCTACGGCGCCGTCCACGAAGCTCTTTGCAGATTGCGCAAAGAGGGCTTCCTGCATTGGATGCGACGCTCCCGCCCGATCGACAACCCCCAGCCGGGTGGTCAACAGGTGGAACAGATACAGAACGCTTACGCTTTGCTTGTTCCTACCGAGATGAAGGACTGGCTGCGAGCGCTGTTCAAGGGCGCCCCGGAGCCGGGGTGTGAGCAGGACCGCCGGAAACGCGAGCGTGATGCCTACGAGGCGATGCTCGCTTCCCTGACTGCCGAGGAGCGCCACGACGCGACCTGGAGCGGGGATCGTCTTTTGGGCGAGACGCTGCGGCGCCTCGCCGCCGGGATCGACGCGCGCGATATCCGCAGGGGCGAATCTTCCAGCACTGGAGAGACCGGGGGATCATTCTGATCCAATGACGACATAGGGCGCTTCGGCGCCCTATGAAGCCGGCTTCGCCCCGGTTTGTTCCGTCCCCCGAGGCCTTTAGGGTAGTTCTGACCAGAAACGAAGCGCCGGACGCACCGGCGCGCGAGGGCGGCTGCGCCGCCCAGGGTGTCCCAGGGGGCCGGGAGCAACGGCCGTGCCATTCTGCGCCGTTGCCCCGGCCCCTTCGGTTACTCTGTTAATCAGGCGCGAAAATGCTGATGATCAACTCGTTGACCTTCTTCGCCTGCCCAGTCGCCGAAGTGGCGATCGTCCAGGTCGTTTCGATGTCCCTCATCTCGAATGCCGAGAAGATCTCACGCACCTCTGGCGTATCGTTGATCGAGAAAAGGAACTTGCCGCGCGCGCCGGCCAGGATCGCCGCCAGGCGTTCGAAGTCGCCGCGACCGAACGCGCCGGCGCCGAATGGCAGGACGCCCTATTGAGACACTACGATGCCCCCGGGAATATACTCTACTCCTCTGAGGCTTGCAGCTTCAATCGCAAATGGCTGTTTGCACGGAAGCCAAACTTTAGTCGATGAGTATCCGAGCATCCTGACAACTGTTCTTCAAGATTTTGACGACAGCCAGACACTCTGTCTCAGTGCGAAATCCAGAGCCCTTGGCGATCAATATGCCGGCTGTGGAGCGAAGTTGCCAACGCCAATCGCCCCCCGCGATGCGAGTTGAGGTCAGCATGACGCTTTCAGCTCGAGCAATTTGGAAGTAGGCGGTTCTTGGAGGTGTGAGAGGCAGGATGAAAGAGCCACCCTCATTTTCCCAGTCCTCGCATTGGCCACGGTCGGAAGGGATTTGCCGCTTCTCTAGATCGCGCTTCGGAACAACGACATTGAGACCGGAGGATAAGTCCAGTTTCGCACTCTTCGATTGGCGCGCCGCTATTTGCTGTTCAATGCAGTGAAGAAAGTGTTCGCAATAGTGGTCCGTCGTCACGTAATCCTGTTCATGCGTTCCAAGATCATGCCCGGCCCCGAACCGTGAATTTAACCGCTTAAAAATTGCCGGATCGTCTTCAGCTAGATCGCTGATAAGCGCCTGTAGGATGCGCTCATGCGCCAGTACGCGTCGCTCAAGTGTGGTTACCTCACGCGGTATGGCATTAGCGCCGTGATCCCCGCGATCTACGGGGAAAAGTTCCTTAAATGGGGAGTCCTCCCCAAAGCGCTTAGTTTCTTCGCTCGCTAACGAAAAGGCTGAAAACGGGCCTCTTTGTTGGGTGGGTTTATCGGTCATGGGAACGTCACCGCTTTGAGCGGGAGTACTCAACTCTCTGTCGCCACTTGCTCAAATACGAAACGGCGATGACTTTAATGTGGAGTAGCTTTGATCGTATTCAATGGCTGATGGTGTAAAATCGCCCCTTAACTGCAAATAATATCCGGATATCCAATTTCCCATTGGGTGATGGTGGGCCGATCATCGTATCAAAGTGCTCTGCGAGGCGTTCAGCTGACGCCTCCCCTCGACAGCAACTCTCCCCAACGTTCGAACAGCGCACGGCGACGACCGAGCAGCGCGGCTCTGTTATAAGCTGCCGCCACCTTGTCTTTCGTTAGCGGTGCGAGAACCCCACGTTGACGCCGCTGGTTATCGGATTTCGATGTTTCGGGCGCCGCCGATGCTGACGTGAAGCATCTCGACCAGCTCTGGAACGACCTTCCAGGACTGAGCCAGGATCTCACCGGCCTGGCCGCGTAGTGCGTTCTTGCGTTGATCTTCGGGCATCATCGTCGTGCAATGGCCGAGGATGGCGGTCAATGGGTGGCCAATTTCCGGATTGGATATGTGCGGCTTCCAGTCGTCGATGCTGAGCCGCATGCCGAGGTAGAAGCCGTTGGCGAAGTCCTCCAGGAGAACTTCGCCGGCGTCGGTACGCATGTAAATGGGGGCATAGCGCTTCGGGCCACCGGACAGGGTCGCGCCAATCTGGCTGTACCGCTGGAAGATTGTGTTGCGGACGGCCTCCTCGATACTGCCATCCGGCGCCCAGGCGATGCCGTCTCCGACTATGGGGCGCAGCCAGTCTTCGGGAGGAATGAACTGGGGCGATACGACGAGTGCGGCGAGATAGCCGTCGATCATCGATACCCCCGGCATCGGATGTTCGCGAGTAGCCAGCCATTCCTCAAGCTTTTCATGCGTGAGGATGCGCGCTCTTCTGGGCTTCTTTGGGCGCTTGAAGCGACTGGTGCTGCTCATGCGGCCAGTCGCATAGCGGTCGGTTCAGCGGCGCGCCAGTTCCATGCCAGGAGCTGGTCGAGATCATTGTTAAGGACCTCGCCCGAGACCATCCGGGCCAGCACATCATTCAGCCAGGTGAAGGGATCGAGCCCGTTCAGTTTTGCTGTCTGAAGCAGTGAAGCGAGCACCGCCCACGTATGGGCCCCACCTTCGTTGCCGGCGAACAGACTATTGCGGCGTCCGATTCCAATCGGGCGCATCTGCCTCTCGATCATGTTGTTATCGACCTCGACGCGGCCATCTTCGAGGAACACGTTGAGGCCGCGCCAGTGGCCTTGAGCATAGCGGATGTGCCCTGCCAGATCCGAGACCTGCGAGACGCGCGGCAAGGTGTCGTCGAGCAGCGCCTTGAGCTCCTCCATGATCGGCCTCGACTTCTCTTGCCGCATGATAAGCCGGTGCTCGGCACTGGTGCCACGGATTTCCGCCTCGATCCGATAGATGCGACTGAGCAGAGTGATGACCTGCGCGGTGACCGGCGATCGGGTGCTTTTATGCAGGTCCACGAAGCGTCGCCGCAGATGCGCGAGGCAAAACGCGAGCCGGATCTCTCCGGACAACCCGTCCGGGCTTTCGAAGGCCTTATAGGCACGATAACCATCGACCTGGAGCACGCCCTGATAGCGTCCAAGCTGCTCGGATATCGTGTGATGGCTTCGGGAACGGGCATGGACATAGCACACCGCCGGTGGTGCCGGGCCATTCCAGGGGCGATCATCGGTTCCATGAGCCCAGAACTGGTCGATGCGGACTTTGCCGTTGCCACCTCCAATCACGGGCATCCGGGTTTCGTCGACGTGGATGCGGGGATGACTATGGATTGCCCGCGGTTGCAGATCGTAGAGGCCTTCAAGCCACCAAGCCGCGCACTTCAGCCAGCGGGTCAGCGTTGATCGATCAATCTGCAGGCCATGCCCTGCCAGCATCTGGGCCTGACGATAAACCGGAAGGTACCAGGCGAAGCGCTGTGTCACGATCCAGGCGATCAGCGAGGTTGTCGCCATCCCGCCTTCGATCATCCTGCGTGGCGCCGGCGCCTGGACGATGCTGCTCACGCAGGTCCGGCAAGCGTACTTGGGGCGGACGGTGGCGATCACGCGCAAGATGGCTGGCACGATGTCGAGCGCCTCGCTCACGTCCTCGCCGATCTTGTGCATGCCGCCCTGACAGCAGGCACACTGCGTGCTTTCAGGTTCGATGACGTGCATGATCCGGGGCAGATGTTTGGGCAGAGCGCCGATGTTGCGCCTGGCACGAGGCTTGGCCCCCTTGGGTATCGGATCGTCGTTGGCTGCTGGCGCCACGTGAACGGCGCTCAGGTCCCCCAGGTGGAGGCTGCCTTGTCCGTCCAGAACGACGCGCGCCTTTTCGGAGCGCGAGCCGAACAGCATTGCCTTGTAGGTCTTCAACAGCCTGGAGGCTGCCTCGAGTTCGGCCTCCAGTTCCGCCACCCGGCGGGTCATCGCATCGAGAGCGTCAGCCTTATTTTCCTGGGGTCGGGTCACCCGATTTTGTTAGCACACAATCGCACCAAAACCGAGAAAAACCGCCACTTTCACCCCGCTGCTTCGGGCTTTTTTATCGGGTTCTCCTCAAGGCGGCGCCAGTCCATTCCCCCAACAGCAGCGTCATCTGCGCCGAAGTCAGCTTGATCACCCCGCCTGTCACGGGCGGCCAGAAGAACTTCCCAGCCTCCAGCCATTTTGTCACCATGATGGTTCCGGAGCCGTCAAAATGCAGGAGCTTCAAACGGTCCATCCGCTTCGATCGGAACACGAAGACATCATTGGAATAGGGATCGCGGCCCAACTCGTTGGCCACCAGCGAGGCGAGCCTGTTGATACCGGCCCTGAAGTCGATCGGGCCCGACACCAGCACGACCTTCAGATCGGTGCGCCCGCCGATCATCGCTGACGCAGCGCCTCGCACACAACCCTCAGGACGCCCGCGTCCACCGCGCCGCGCACCACGACGTGGGCGCCGTCGAACCCAATCTCGAGGCTGCCTTCCGGAGCCCGCGTGCCATCGTCGACTTCCAGCGGCACAAACGAGATCGGCTCCATCGCCGCCCGGTCGCGCACCGTTCGCCGCCAGTAATGGAGCAAGCCCGGGCTCACGCCATGGCGCCGCGCCACCGCGCTGATGTTGGCGCCCGGCTCAAAGCTTTCCGCCGTGATCCGCGCCTTCTCGTGTGCATCCCACCGTCGGTTGCGCTTCTGCGGGCCCAAGACCGTAGCCTCGGTCAAATTCACCTTCGCACTGTGCGGCACACCGTCCCAATGCGTATTCGCACACTGTGCCGCACTGTCTAAATCGCCGTTCAAACCGCTGATGTCATCGTCGAGCATCTTGCCATCTCCACTGCCATTTCAAAGGCAGGGTCATTGGCTCAGCAATTAGCGCCGTCTACGTGGGGCGCTCGCATCGCTAACGATCATCAGTGCCGTTGGCGTGAATGGCGCGACACTGACAGAGGTGGCGCAGCGCCACGATGTAACCCGACAACAGATTTATACTTGGCGGTATGATTTGAAGAAGCGCGGGCTCTTGGGAGCCGTCCCCGAGCCTGTCTTTCTCCCCCTGGACTTGCCTGCCGTTCGAGCCCCTGAAGTTGCCTAAAACCCTGGTCCAGGCGCGACGTTCATGGTTGAGCTGCGCCTGACGAAAGGCCGGACTTTGCGCTTTGGAAGCGACATCGAGACCATCGCCCTGACCCGGCTCATCCGCTGCGTGGAGGCGGCGTGATCGGGCCGGGAACTGGCGTGCGGGTTTATCTGGCCTGCGGCGTCACTGATATGCGCAAAGGCATCTCTGGCCTTGGTCAGCTGGCCCAGACGGTGCTGCGACAGAAACCGACAAGCGGCGCGGTGTTCGCTTTTCGAGGACGTCGCGGCGACAGGGTGAAGCTGCTGTACTGGGATGGGCAGGGATTTTGCCTGTACTACAAGGTCTTGCAGCGTGGCCGTTTTCCTTGGCCCTCTCCGGCGGACGGGACTGCGCGGCTGACCTCGGCGCAGCTCGCGATGCTCTGGGAAGGCATCGACTGGAGGCGCCCAAATTGGGGCGCACCGCCTACCCATGTGGGCTAATTTTTCTTCCTGAATCTGGCTGTTTTCATGGATATTCCTGCCCCTGGCTGGTAAGCAGGATCATGCTGAGCGCGGCGCAAAATCTTCCCGAAGACCCAGCTTTGCTGAAGGCGATAATCGCCGACTTGCAGGCGGAAAACGCGAAGCTGGCGGCAACGGTCCGTGCACATGATCTGGTGGTTCAGGCCCTGCGTCTGCGCATTGCAAAACTGAAGAAGCAGGCCTTCGGCAAATCCTCGGAAAGATCGAACGCGAGATCGAGCAGCTGGAACTGGCCCTAGAGGACATTCTGGTCGCCGCGGCACAAACCGTCGCTTTGCCGACGGATGTCGAAGAGGATGAGGCCACTGCGCACGTAGACAGCGCACGGGCCATGGCCCGGCGCCCGCGTGTTGCGCCTGACACCCCGCGCGGGCGAAAAGAACTCGACCCGGGCAGCACTTGTCCCGATTGCGGGGACGAGTTACGCCTCGTCGGCGAGGATGTGAGCGAATTCATCGAAATGATTACCACCAAGCTGAAGGTGATCGAGGTAGCGCGGCCGAAGAAGTCCTGCCGCTGCTGTGAGAAAATGGTGCAGGTGCCGGCTCCGAGCCGCCCGATCCCCGGCAGCATGGCCGGAAGCAGCCTGCTTGCCTACGTGCTCGTCTCAAAGTTCGACGATCACTTGCCGCTGTACCGGCAGAACGAAATCCTTACCCGCATGGGCGCTGACAATCCCCGCAGCACGCTGGCTGACTGGTGCGGCAAGGCGATGCGAACCCTGCAGCCGCTGATCGAGCGTATTGAGGCATCGGTCCTAGCCAGCACCGTCATCCACGCCGATGATACACCGATCCAAATGCTGGATCACACAAGGCGGGCCCAGGGGCTCGGTAAGGGCGTGAAGCAAGGCAGGATCTGGGGTTATGTCTGCGATCAGCGCCCGTGGAATGGGCCGGCACCGCCGGGTGTGGTCTATCGCTTTGCCCCCAACTGGAAGGCGGAGCACGTGCAAAACCACCTTTGCAATGCGAGCGGCATTCTCCAGGCCGACGCCTACAAGGGATATGCGAAGCTCTATGAGCCCGGCGCAGACGGCGAACCGCGCTTCCGGGAAGCTGCCCGCTTCGCCGATTGGCGACGTGACTTCCACGACATCTGGAAAGCGAACAAATCACCGGTAGCGCGAGAAGCCCTCGATCGCATCGGCCAGTTGTACGACATCGAACGCGAAATCGCCGGGAAGCCTGCCGATGTTCGGCGTGCCGTGCGCCAGGAGCTTAGCAAACCCAAACTCGAGGCATTGCGCGCCTGGGCCGAGCAGCAACTCACTCGCATCCCCGTCAAGGGCGACCTGGCCAGCGCCATTCGTTATGGCTTGGGTCGCTGGCAAGCCTTCTCGTTGTTCACCGAGGATGGGCGCGTCGCCATCGATAACAATGCCGCTGAGCGATCCGTGAGACCTATCGGTCTCGGAAGACGCAACTGGCTCTTCGCGGGCTCCGAAGCAGGCGCTGAAACCCTGGCACGTGCTATGACGCTTATTGAAAGTGCCAAGATGAACGGTCTCGATCCGCAGGCTTATCTCGCCGACGTGCTTGGCCGTATCCATGATCACAAGATCAACCGGATCGAGGAATTGCTGCCTTGGAAATGGGTGCCCTTGGTACCGTTGGCAGAGGTAGCCTGATGGCCACGATCACTCACGTACGCACGCTGGACTATGCTGCCAAAATGCTCGGTGAGGACGTGGAGCTGTTGGAAGCCATCGTCTGGAACGACGACAATCTGACGTACGGCAACATCATCAGCGTTTACACTGGCCCGGATGAGGCCATTACGGCGCTCACCGACGATGGCGTCGACGAATTGTCAGATATGCTTCGAGAAGCACGCCGCACCACCGAGACCTGGCACGGCTTTCTCGACGACTTCGTTGACGATCCCGAACTCGCCACTCGCTTCAAGGCCCAACCACCGCGGTAACAATTGGACGGTTACTACCGGACGGTCTGGAGCCCGGAAACGGAAATACCGTCCCGTATGTCTGGTAAGGGTCGGCACTGTCCGCGGCCAAGCGCTCAGATCGGGCGCTTGGCGATAATTTTGATCAGATGGCAATTCCCGCTACTTCTTGGGCCAGTGGCTCCAATTCCGCGATCACTGCTTGATCGAGCGTCAGGGACGCGGCCGCCACGTTCTCCTGCAGACGCTTGCGGCTTCGCGTTCCGGGTATCGGCGAGAGCGCCGCGCCCAGTTCCCTGGCTTTGGCATAGAGCCAGGCGACCGCGACTTGCGCCGAAGTGACGCCTTGCCCTGCGGCGATCTCTTCAATCTTGGCGACGAGGCGCATGTTTGCCGCCCGGTTTTCGGCAGAGAAGCGCGGAAAATAGGAACGTGCATCGCCGGCACTGAGGTTTTCAGCAAAGGCTTGGCCCGTCAGCATCCCTCGTCCGAGCGGCGAATAGGGTACGACCGTCACGCCCAGATCCACCGCGGCAGGCACGATATCGGTCTCGATATCGCGAGTGAAGATCGACCACTCCGACTGAAGCGCGGCGATGGGGTGTACAGCATGCGCTTCGCGCAGGTCCTCCGCGCTGACCGCCGAGAGGCCCAGAGCGCGCACTTTGCCCTCGGCGACGAGATCGGCCATCGCGCCGATCGATTCCGCGAGCGGCACATCGGTGCTGCGACGATGCATGTAGTAGAGATCGATCAGCTCGATGCCGAGGCGCTGGAGCGAGTTCTCGGCTGCCTGGCGGATGAATTCCGGCCTGTTGTCGAGGCTCCAGTCGTCCTGCCTCTCTGGCGTCCGGGCATAGCCGAACTTGGTCGCGATCACCACCCGGTCCCGGTTTGCCTGGACGAAGGGCGCAAGGAAGCGCTCGTTTTCCCCCATGCCGTAAACGTCTGCGGTGTCGAACATCGTGACACCCAGTTCGAGCGCAAGCTTCAGCGTGGCAAGGGATTCGGTTTCATCGGTATCGCCGTAGAATTCGCTCATGCCCATGCAGCCCAGGCCCTGGATGCCGATGGCGGGACCGCCGTTACCGAGCGCGATCTGGGGAAGACGATTTGTGCCAGTCATTGAAGAACTCCGGATATTGACAGGCAGGACCTATAAGTGTGGAGTATGGTCCATGGTCAAGACACTTTCATGCTGATTTCGCAGTTCGCCAGGACGGCCGGATTATCGGTCGACACGGTGCGGTTCTACATCGCCAAAGGTCTCCTGAAGCCCGAGCGCAGTGCGAGGAAAGGCGGCGCCAATCCCTATCAGGTGTTCAGCGCGGACGATGTTACCGCTGCACAGATGATCCGGCTACAACAGTCGCTGGGATACTCGCTCGCAGAGATCGGCGCGCTCGCAGAGGAATATCGCCTGGGTGCCGGCTCGCCGGAGCGGACCGGAGAAGTCCTGCGCAAGCAGATCGTCAGGCTTGAGGAACGCCAGCGCGAACTCGATGCCGCGCTCGCGTTCCTCAAGGGCAAGCTGGAATGGGTGGAAGCAGGCCAGCCCGGCACAGCTCCCCAGCCCAACTCCTACTTCTGCTGATCGCCGCCGGCGGAAGCGAGGCGCTTGAGTTCCGCCATGCCTTCGTCGACCGATACCACCGGGGTATATCCGAGGTCGCGCTTGGCCTTGGCGATGTCGAGCGTCACCTCGACCGCCATCGTCGCCAGATCCTGCCGTGTCACAGGCGGCTTGATCCGGCCTCCGGAAAGCCGTGCCGCGAACTCGCCCACGCGGGCTACGGTGCCGACCAGCCAGGACGGCACCACCTTTTCGGGGGGAGCGATCCCCTGCGTTTCCAGCAAGCGGGAGACAAAGCTGCGGAAAATCGAGGGTTCACCATCGGTGATGAAGTAAGCCTCGCCGGCCCGGCCCGTCAGCAGCGCCAGTTCGATGCCATGACAGGCATTGGCGACATGCGTGGCTGACGTCAGGTATTCACCGCCGTCGATCCAGGCCATCTGCCCCGAACGCGCGGCTTGTGTCAGGATCGGCAAGGCGGTCGTATCGTCGCGCCCCCAGACGAAGCGCGGCCGCACGATGACAGCCTCGAAGCCATTACCGCTCTGCGCGCGTACGATCCGCTCCGCCTCGGCCTTGGTACGCGAGTAGGCCCCGGGAAAACGCGAAGGCATCGCCAGGTTCTCATCGACGTTGACCAGTGCCCGCCCGCCTAGAAGAACCGATTCCGTGCTGACATGCACTGCCCGCCGCACACCTGCCTGCCGGGCCATGGCAAATATGGCGCGGGTTCCCTCGACATTGACCTGGACATGCTCGGGCGTCTCGGGACCGTGGCTCGTATGGGCCGCAGCGTGGACAAGCGAGCGGCACCCATTCATCGCCTCGGCCACGGCCGGGCTTGAAAGCTGCGCGACAATGGGCCTTGCGCCGAGCGCGCGGACCACATCGGCGGACTTCTGCGAGCGAACGAGGGCAACAACCTCGAAGCCCTTGGCAACGAAATGGCGGATCAGGTTCCGCCCGAGATAGCCGCTGCCCCCGGTCACAAAGAGCGGGGACAGCAGTTCTGGATCGGAGGCGCGATCGCCTCCGATGGCTTGATAGTCGTTCATGGGAGTTTCTGCCTTGTAGGTTACGGGCAAAGGCCCGGCACGATCAGCCCGGAGGGCTGGATGCGAGCCAGCGGATATCGTTGAGCAGCGCTTCGCGCTCCTCGACGGACCATTGGTGGTAATCTAGGGTTTCGAGCAACTTGAGGCCTTCGAGCGCGAGATAGGCGAGCATCGGGCCTCTGGCCGGCCCCGCTTCCTGGCGAATGCGGTCGATCACGGCGGTCTGGTTCTTCTGGATGGCAGCGCGCAGCGAGCGGTCTTGGGCCAGTGCCGCGCAGATGTTCAGCGCGACCGCGCGAAATTCGTCGGGAAAAGGCTGGCTCGCTGCGAATATCCTGCCTTTCAGCGTCGCATTTTCACTGCCCTCGAAGGATTCTGCGGCTGCCTGGTTGAAGGCATTGTCGCGCACGACCGCGCGTTCGACCATGGCCTCTATCAGGGCCTGCTTGGTGCCGTAGTCATAGATCACGCTGCCCTTGCTGATCCCGGCCTCCTGAGCGACGCCGTCCAGCGTCAGGCGCGCCGCACCCACCTTGGAAACGACGACTTCGGCCGCATCGAGGATGCGGTTGTGATCGATACTCTTCTTGCGGCCCATAGCGACGTCCATTTATATCTGACCAGTTGGATATAAATGGACGTCGCGAGATCGTCAATTGCAGATCGGCCTGTTAGGCATCGGGAGGCTCAGTGGCAGCAGGTAAGTTAAACAACCATCGCCGTAGCACCCTGCGTTGGCTGTTCGGAGGCTTGGACAGTGTTGCCGCTGCGGGATCCAAAGCAGCCGGTCTGCACTCGGGGTGAGAAAATCGGCGGTTAAACGACCGAGAAGGGTCGGCCTCTCCTGAAGCGTTCTAACTATGGCCGTCAGGGCCATAGGAGATTTGTCATGGGATTATCAGAGTTTGATCCCGCCGCTCGTGAGCGGGTATCTTGGAACGCCGGGCGCAAGGTTGGTGCGAAGCGAGCGCTAAAGCCCCGTCAGATATGGGCGATCCGTTTCTTTCTCGACCAGCATGGGCGAATCCGGGACCGTGCCCTCTTTGACCTGGCCATTGATAGCAAGCTTCGCGGATGCGATTTGGTGAAGATCAGGATCAGCGATATCGTTTGTGATCGGAAAATTCGAACACGGGCCACGGTTGTACAGCAAAAGACCGGCAGACCGGTTCAGTTCGAAGTGATGACCGATGCTCGCGCCAGCCTACTCAAATGGTTCGAACTGAGAGGTGGATCCTTGGAGGATTTTGCATTTCCGAGCCGTACCGATCACGCAGCCCACATAAGCACCAGGCAATATGCTCGCCTTGTTGACGAATGGGTCACGGGGATCGGACTGCCCGGCGAAGATTATGGCACCCATTCTCTGCGCCGAACCAAGGCGTCGATCATCTACAAGGCGACTGGAAATCTCCGCGCCGTCCAGATTTTGCTTGGGCACACGAAGATCGAAAGCACGGTGAGATACCTCGGCGTGGACGTGGAGGACGCTTTGACGCTCGCAGAGGGCACTGAAATCTAAAACTTCCCTGGGTCCTTGCCGTTGCGAGGACCCAGGGCCTACAGCTTGGCGGCTGCTCTGCGCCCCATATAGGTCGTTCGATTGGTCGACCGGGGCTTCCAAAAGCCGTCGTTTGGCCAGCTGCCGCCGAGTCGAGCAATTGGGTAGGAGGCGGCCTGTCCGGTTTGGGCGGTAATCCTTGCTTGTCCACCGCCCGTTCAGTTGGAAGGAAATGGCAGCTTCGCGCCCCGTCTTGGTCGCGCCGGCACTTGTTCAGATGCAGCGGATTCAGATGCAGCGGACTGCTAAGCTCCACTTTGTTCTTTTGAGACAACGCAGGAGGGCGAACCCCGGGGAATGGCCTTGCCTTCTATCCCCGTAACGAAAACGGCATTGGCAGTGCTCAAACCTCTCTCAGCCTTTGTGCGCGATCAGTTGGCGCTGCGCGACGCCGATCTGCGTGCTAGGGATATTGCCGACTTCAATCCAGATATCGACAAGGCGCTCGAAATCCTGACCGGCGACGCGGCGACCCTAGGCCGGACCGCGCTCGCGTTGGTCAAGAATGCGCTTGCTAGTCCGCCGGATTTTTTCACCGAAGCCTCGGTGCAGGCATTCTTGCGCACTGCACGCGTACAAGACCTGATCAAGGCGGGGGTACGCGCGGATCTGCTGCGTGAAGGACGCGGCAATCTCGAAAGGGATGCGGGCGATTTCTATGCAAGCTTTGACGGCGCAGATGGTCCGGGTCTCGGGCTCGCAGCGTTCGAATATGCCATCAACTTCGTCAGCGCCTATCTGTTGCATGGCCTCAGCCTAGCGGACCGCATCCTTCATGCACGGCTCGACCAATTGGGAGATCAGCTGAAGGAAGCGGCTGCACCGCTCCCCCAGGAAGATATCGATCACGGAATTATCCGCGCCTGTGATCGGCTGAGAAAGGGCCGCTTCTTTGTCGAGTTCGAGCGCGAAGCCCTAACCCTGGAGCTCGGTAACAAGCTCGCGACGGGTGCCTATTCGCGCGCCTCTCCCGCGGTGCGCGGGCCAGCCCTGGCTGCCATCGCCCGGTTTGGCGCGCTCACGCATGACCCGGACCTGATCGCCGGCTGGGTCCAGATCGCTGAAGGTGCGGCACCAAGCGAACACGCTTCGATCGCGAGAGCCTTTCTGGTCGCTAGGACCAGCGACATGGCACGCGGATTGGCAGCGCTCAAGCCGATTGATACGCCCTTGAAGCATACCGCCGCACTCCAGATCGTCCGCAATGCCCAGGGCGGCCCGGCCATGCTCAACTGGGCAGTGACCGCGGGCGTGGGCGGCGAAACCGTCGAAGCTGATGGCGCCTTTTGCTCCTCACCACCATGCTGGCTGAGCGCAAATGGGATGATGCGTATGCCTTGGCATCGATCATCACTGAGGCGGACGTGGACCAGGCGCCTGCGCTCAGCCTCCATCTGGGACGAGCACGGCTGATTAGATCGCTGATCGCCGAGGAACTGAAGGCGCTGGTCGCCTTCAGCCAGCCGATCGACTTGCGGACCTTTCCCTTGGGAGACACGCCTGACCAACTGGCGGATCGCCGTGCCGCGGCGACGCACTTCCATCGCAGCTGGCGGGACGGCACGGTGCTTGGCTGTGACGACACCGCGATCTTGGCGCGCACCTTCGCCTTGTGGCTCGACTTGCGTGATCCTGACAGCGCCGCGGCTGCGATCGAAGCGCTTGACGCGGGGCTTCGCGGGTCCGACGCCATTGCGCTGGTCCCGCTCGGCCTGGCCTTTGGCGCACTCCTCGACCGCGATGTAATCGAGCGAGAACTGGACCGCCAGGCCGCGCTCGATCCGCTGGGCGACGGCCATGCCGCGGTTGCCCGGCTCTCGCTCGTCCTCGAGCAGCCCAATGCAGGGGCCAGCGCGGACTATTTCGACCGGTACCGGAACCTGTTCGAGCGTCACCTGACCCGGGAGGGCATGGCCGAAGTCGAGATCAAGGCGTTGATGGCCGCTGGCCGGCCCGCCCAGGCACGTCAGCGCCTCGCCGACTATCTGCCGGACCTCGACCCCGCGTTCGCGGCCCAGGCGCAGATATTGATCGAGGCTGCACCGCAGGGCTCGATGGTCGCGATGGCCGAGCAACTCTTCGCCACGGTCCCCTCGACCCATAATCTTATGCAGCTGACCCAATCCTTGGCGATCGAAGGCTATTCAGAGCGTTTTTGGGATTGCGCGCGCCGGCTGATCGCCCAGACCGGATCAGCCGTCGACACGACGATGGTCGTGCGCTATCTCGAGGCGCATCAGCGCTTCGCCGAACTCCGGCAGATCTTCACGGACTTTCCCGACATCGTACCGGCATCGCCGGAGTTGCGGGCAGCCAAGGCCTGGACTGACTGGCGCGAAGGCGATCTCGCCGCCGCCGAACAGGGGCTTGCCGCGCTTCGCGCCGAGCGGGACGATCGCAATGACAGGGGCCTTTGGATCAACCTCCTGATTACGTCGGGCAGATGGCCGGAATTCGACGCGCATATCGAAAGCGAATGGGCGAACCGGTCATCGCGCAGCGCCGAAGAGCTTGTTGAGCTCGCGCAAATTGCCCAGCAACGCCAGTCCGACAAGGCGCTCGATCTGATCCGCGCTGCGGTCGAACGGGCGCCGGAAGAGCCAGAAGTGCTGCTGGCCGGCTATGTCTTGGGGTTAAATGCTGGCCTGGAAGACGATGCCGAAGTGCATCAGTGGTTCGAAGGGGCGGCGCGGACGTCGGGACCCGATGGTCCGGTCCAGCCGGCAGACCTTGAGCAACTGGTCGCCGACATGCCGCGTTGGGACCGGCACAGCACCGACATCTGGGACAAGCTGAAGGCGGGCAGCATTCCGATGCACGTTGCCGCCAAGCTTCTGCGCCGCCCGACACTCGAGCTCCAGCTCATCGCGATGATCGCCAACCAGAACGAAGCCGATCCCCGGCGTCGCTTCGCGGTGCCGCTGTTCAGTGGGGCGCCGGGCGAGATCGACTTAGCCATCAAGGACAGCACCCGGATAGCGCTCGATAGCAGCGCCACCATAAGCCTGGCCTTGCTCGGAATGCTGCCGCGTGTGATCGACCGTGGCGGCATCATCCTGCCCCACAAAATGTTGGGCTGGCTGTTCGCGGAGCGTCAGCGCCTTGCCATCCATCAGCCGCGCCGGGTGCGCACCGCGCACCGTCACTCGCAAGCGCTGCTCGCGAACAGGCTCCATGTCCATGTCCCGTCTCAACAGAGCCCCGGAGCCCTGATTGAGCAGGTCGGCCGGACGCTCGCCGCGATGCTGACCACGGTTCAGGTCGCCGAGCCGAATGGCCTGCAGCGCCTGATTGTCCGCTCCGCGCCCGTGACCAAGGTCGGTTCGTTCCGTGATGAGCCTGCGGATCTCTCGGCATATCGAGGGCATCTGGTCAGCTGCCAGCGCCTAATCGACAAGCTCGCTGAAGGCCATATCACCGAGGAGGCCGAAGGCTTTGCGCGGCACTATCTGGAGCGCGTGGAGGCGCGCTGGCCCGGGGAGCCGGAGATCGCCGATGGCGCGGAACTCTATCTCGATGATCTGAGCGTCTCCTATCTCGATACCGCGCGGGTGTTCGACGCTCTGCAGCGAGGCGGTTTCAAGATCTTCGTCTCCGATCAGCTAGCCGACGAGGCGCGCGGCCTGATAGAGGCGGAACGGCGCGGCGCCGATGTCGAAGCTGCGATCGAGGTCGTTCGCGACAGCCTTTCGCGAGGTATCGCGCATGGAAAGGTTCGCCTCGGGGGTTCGCGCTCCGAAGAGGATCCCTTGTCCCATCCCAACATCGCGGTTGCCGAGCTCGCGGACGAGGTCGATGTAATCATCTCCGACGACCGCTATCTCAACCAAACTCGCGCCATTGAGAAGAACGGCAGGAGCGCTGCCGTTCTATCGAGCTGTGCCCTCATCGCCAGGCTATTTCCCGCCGACATGCTTGCCAAATATCGCGGTGGGCTGCGCCGTGCGGGCGCGCTTCTCGTGCCGCTCGACGGGGCAGAACTGCTTTCGCTCGTCGCACGCAGCAAGGCGAAGGACGGGGTGATGCGCGAAACCGCGGAGCTGCGCGCGATCCGTGAAAACCTCCTGCTCGTTCAACAGCGAGGATTCCTGCGGCTTCCGGCGGAAGATGCCTGGCTACACCGCGCGCGTCAGGGGATATCCAGCGTCATCCACGCGCAATGGGCCGGCGTCGAGGATGGACTGGCTCGCTGGTCTAGACACCCATTTTCCTAGTGCAAAGCAATCGCGTACGCCACTCCCGCCAACCCTATCACCTGCCTCCGTGAATAAAACAGGTTAGAGCCGCACTTGGGACATTGCCGTCATTCCCGGTCCTTGATCGGAAGGGCAGCTTTCAGCTCGATTGTGTTGAAAAACCCGGCGCTGAGATTGGCGCTGTTACGCGGCCAGACGGGGCTCGAGACTTCTTCCCTGTTTATGCGGGGCCTGGGGCTGGCATGGGGATCAGCTTGGCCATCTTGCGAAGGTTTTGGGCGGTGGCGGCGAGGAGGAACTCGTCTTTTGCACCGTTTGGACCTCTCAGGCGCAGGCGATCCATCCTGAG
>NZ_JBJDRF010000077.1:0-20180 GCF_044987305.1 Novosphingobium sp. ZW T3_23 | reverse complement strand
CTCCGCCTGGGCAGAGGACTACAACCAGGAGAGGCCGCACTCATCCCTTGGCTATGAAACCCCTGCGGCCTTCGCCGCTGAACTGCATAAGCAATGGCCTCCTTCGCTACGCCCTACGGGCTCCGCTTCGCAGGCCATTGCTTAACCCGCGCTCATGCGCAACAAAGCTGCCCGGCTCTAATCCGCGCTGGTGGAAACCAGGGGGTCACGTCACTGCTTCGCTTTAGAACAAGTTTGTCGAGCCGCCTTGGCGTAACATGTCGTTCGAACCGCACCGATGGGCCCATGGATTCTGATCAATGCGCTTTGGTATAAGTTTTGGCTTTGCGGGACTTGGGCCTTATACGATCCGCTAACATCTTAGCCATGCGATGCAAACCGCCCCGACCTCGTCCGACCGTACGCAACAACCTACTAAAATCGGGCCGAATGGTTCCTCTGTCGTCCAAGGAAAGGTATACCTGCCAGTACGCCTCCAGACCAATTGCATCGGGCATATTCCAAACGCCGTGGTAACCGAAAGTCTCCTTAGGGTTGCCTTTTCGCTCGGCTGCGAAAACATCTGCCAAGTCGCGCGGTGGAAACACTATGCCCTGTTTCTCTAGCCATGCCCGATTTACACGACCAATAGCCAAGTCTTCGGGGTGGAAAAGGGTAAAGTCGGGATTTCGACACAATTCCATCAGCCGTTGGCTACGCAGCGAGAAACCGCCATTTCCTACGTCGTATCCGTCAGGAAACTGCGGCCAGCTCGCGCCGATATAATCATACTCAAGGAACTCTGTTTTCCAGTATGCCGAATCAACCACATGCCCATCCCACTGCGCGACGAGACAGTGCGAAGTATCCACAAAGTCAATCAGCCTCGTCAAAATGAAGTTAGAGTAAGCGGCGGACGAGGTGAGCTGCTCGATAGCGACGACTTCGATGCGCGGATCGCTGGGCGTTATCGCAACGTCCGTTAGAAGTTTACAGGCACCAAAATCGGCCTTCTTCAGCGAGGCGTCCAGCGCACGCACCGTCGCCTCAACATTTACCGAGGTCACTGCGCAGAGCGTCACTTGTGGCAGTTGGAGGCGGGCTTTCCGTTCCATACCCTCAGCCTCTGAACCGCATTACAAAATGCTCGCTAAATCGGTTGAGCTGTGGATGATGGTATGGATCAATTTCCTCATCCAACTCCAGTCCGGTTCGCCATGCCGCCTTTAGCGCAGCCAGCTCGCCGGCCAAGCGCGCCGCTCCGACAGGATCTCGGTCGAACCCGCGCGAAACCGATTCGTGATGGATTAAGGTCGCACGTGGCTCATAGAGCGACTGCCAACCTTGAGCATTTAGCCGCATACACAAATCCACATCATTGAAAGCGACTGCAAAATTCTTTTCGTCAAGTCCACCTATTGCCTCGAAGCTCTTTCGCCTGACAACAAGACAGGCCGCTGTCACCGCCGAGACGAATTGGGGTAACGCATGGCGGTGGAAATAGCCTTGCTCATTAGGGTTGAGCAGCCGATGCGCATGAGCCGCCCCCCCGCAAATACCCATTACCACACCAGCATGCTGAATACGCCCATCCGGATAAAGCAGGCGTGCTCCTACCGCACCGACTTCGGGGCGTTGGGCTTGCTGTACCATCGTTATCAGCCAGTCGGGCGCGAGCACCTCGATGTCGTTGTTGAGCAGGCAGAGTAGTTCACCCGTCGCGATCTCAGCGGCGCGATTGTTGAGCGTTGAGAAATTAAATGGCCCAGGAGCCCGCAACACTCGATAGCGGGCAGTGTCGAGGTTTGCGAGATAGTCCAGCGTCGCCGGATCATCGCTGCCATTGTCGACCACAATCACTTCGAGGTCAGGATAATCGGTGCGTTCAACCCCTTCCAGACAGGTGCACAGCAAGTCGAGCCGATTACGAGTCGGCACGATGACGCTGACTTTCGGAAGCGTAGCCGAATTTGGCTTGACCACAGCAGAAATGCATGGGTTTGGACGCGAGCGGCGATGATGAAGAATGTGTGGGAGACGCATCGGGGGATTTGCCCCGCCTTTCCCTCTTAGTGCCGATGCGACAAGTTCTGCAGCCCAGTTCGATCCTGACAGACTAATAAAGGTATCTCGTCCTGTCCGGACAATGCAGGCCTTAGTCAGGTAGTCAAAATGGCGGAAAAGCTCGGCATTCCATGCAGGTTTGAAGTGCGGTTCGGTGCGTTGCCCTTCCGAATCAAGGATATCATCGTCGGCATAGACTATCGATCCTACCGCCCTGATTGCGGCTGCCTGGTAGGCGGCGATAGCATGAGGAGCCACAATGTCTCCGGCCATCAGAGGCATGATCCAAGGAGAAGAATTCCATTTGATTTGCTCAGCGGCTGCCGAAAGATCAGGAACCGCCGTTGTTCCAAGCGGTAACACTATCACGTCCTGTCCGCGGAGACTTTTGATCGTGTCCGCCTGCCCCGGTCCCTTCTCGACTAATGCTACTATCGCAGGCCCATCCCTTGCGTCTGATGTTTCAGGTATCGACTCACTCAGTAACCAGAGGCGATAGGCGCGCGGTGATGCGGCGAGCAGTGGTGCAAATTGCGCGCGAGCCCGCACCCTTTTACCCAGCATGCGCCACCATAATGTGGCCAGCCAAGCACGCGGCGCTAAACGCACGGCATCGAAATGCACCGCCAGCGTCAGCCATGCCCTGCTGCGGGCACGCATAAATGTTCGGTTCGCTTGCATTCTAGTCTGCGATAGTCGTTCGCAGGGCTACAACAAGAGGAAAGCACCACTTATCCGACGGCATTTTGATGGATATCCGACGATACCGATATTGGCGCGAAGGTTATCAGATAGCCATCATCCATGCCGAAAGCCCATGTGTGATCATGCCGGGTACGCATATCCTCAGCTGATCGATCGCATCGACTTTTGGCAGATCGTTCGGAGAAGATTCCTGGCGGTCAGCACCCTGTCGCCGGAAGCCCAACTCGCGTTGACAAAGCGTGGTAGTCATTTGCGGACTGCGGCAAGATTGAGGAAGCACGTTTTCGCGAACCGCATCAACATCATAAACCTTGTCGGCGAGCAGGGCGTTAGGCTTCGGGACGGGGATCGCCATCAGGGCATCGACGGCTCCATAATCGGACGTCTCCCCGCCGGTCAGGATGAAGCAGAGAGGGCGTCCTTGATTGTCCCAGCGGGCGTGGACCTTGAACGTAAAGACACCGCGTGACCGACCAACACTCTGCGCACGAGCCCCCCTTTCCAGCCCACCGCCGAAACATGGCCGCGAACGATAGTGCTGTCGATCATGCTGCCAGTCTTCCGTCAGTTCTAGGCGGCGTGGACGAATTGGTTGACGCTGCCGGTTAAGGTTGATTCAAGACTGCCTTTTGGAGGCAGGCTTGAGCCGGGGCGATCTCACCGAAGCAGAATGGCGTGTTTTGAGAGCATTGCTGCCGATTGATGCCGTGAACCGGGGCCGTGGTCGGCGTCCCGAGCAGAACCGTTCTATCATCAACGGCATACTTTGGCGCCTTCGCTGTGGGACACCCTGGCGCGATGTCCCACCCAAATACGGGAATTGGAACACCATCTACCGGCGGTTTCGGCGCTGGAGTGAGGCTGGGGTCTGGGAAGCCGTTTCGGTTACGCTGGCCGAGATCATGGCGGACAGCGGGCATTACAGCATCGATAGAACCACGGTTCGCGCCCATGTCTCGGCAGCGGGCGGAAAGGGGGGACTCATCGACGAGCTCTTGGCCGCTCGCGGGGCGGGTTCAGCAGTAAGCTTCACTGTCTGGCTGACGCCCGAGGGCGACCACTCGCCTTCCACCTGACGGTGGGGGAAGCGGCGGATTGCAAGGCCTATGACACGCTGATCGCGTTGCCGGAACAGGCGCCACAGGCGCTACTCGCCGACAAGGGCTACGATGCCGACGCCATCCGTGCAGACCTTGCAAGCCGTGACATACAGGCCGTCATTCCAGGCCGATCAAACCGCCGGGTGAAGATTGAACATGATCGAGCGCTCTACAAACAACGCAACCGCATCGAGCGCATGTTCGGCCATTTGAAAATCAACCGCGCCATTGCCACGCGATATGATCAGTTTGCCGCCAGCTTCATGAGCATGGTTCATATCGCCACAGCCAGATATTGGCTCAAATTCGTCCACGCCGCCTAGTTCAACCAACGTTGCGAAGATCGCATCCCATACGCCCTATTCAGCCCAACGCCGAAACCGCACCTAGACGGAATTCCAAAGCCCCTACCGCTCATGCAGGTCGCGCCATGGGCAGCCGACCCGCGCCACATGCAACATTCCGTTGAGGAAGCGTCGGTTATCATTGGCAGGCCGCGATTTACGGCCCCGCTCCGACGCCAGCAGCCCCACGATCAGATCCCATTCCTCATCCGTCAGATCGCCCTGAGCCATAGCCACTCCCACAAAGAGAAGCTCTGAATCAGAAATCAGGTCCGCTGTGAATTCACCTTGTTAACGCGGCCTAGGCCGCGGCCCTAGGCGAAGCCCAAGGCCTTCAGAATAGCTCGCAAGCGCCGGCCCGCGACACGCCGCCGGCGTCGCTGCCGGTGCATCTGCCGCGCTTTGAAGTGGTGATCTAACGACAGCCTGGCACGCGCCTGTGGCGGCGCGCTGGACAAGACCGATGAGGGCCGTGCCGAACGGCTCAACATCATGCCGGCGCAGCCATCGTCTTAGTGACGATCCGCTAAAGCTATGTGTGTATCGGTTCGAAAGCACCATGTTTCTTTAAAGGGTACCAGTTGGATTTGACCCAGCGCAGGGCGCCGCCTATCCCTTTGATCGGCCCGTCAAAGGGTGGAAATAAGCGTAATAGAGCGAGACCATGACTGACAAGATTCCCGTGCTCGTCACCGGCGGGGCCGGTTATATCGGCAGCCATGCCGTTCTTGCCCTGAAGGATGCCGGCTGGCCGGTCGCCGTGATCGACAACCTCACCACCGGCTTCGGCTTCGCCATCCCCGAAGGCGTGCCACTTTACGAAGGCGATATAGAGGACGCCGCGCTGCTCGCGCGGATCTTCCGCGAACAGGGCACCCGGGCGGTGATGCATTTCGCCGGCTCGATCATCGTGCCGGAATCGGTAGAGAACCCGCTGAAGTACTACCACAACAACACCGCCAAGAGCCGCGCCCTGATCGACGCGGCGGTCAAGGCGGGCGTGCCGCACTTCATCTTCAGTTCCACCGCCGCCACCTACGGCATTCCGGAAGTTTCGCCGGTTACAGAGGACAGCCCGAAGCAGCCGATCAATCCCTACGGCATGTCCAAGCTGATGACCGAGATCATGCTGGGCGACGTATCGCGCGCCCATGCCTTCAACTATTGCGCGCTGCGCTACTTCAACGTCGCCGGGGCCGATCCCCAGGCCCGCACCGGCCAGTCGACGGCGGGCGCCACGCATCTCATCAAGGTGGCGGTGGAAGCGGCGCTGGGCAAGCGCGAGCATGTCGGCGTGTTCGGCACCGATTTCGACACGCCGGACGGCACCGGCGTGCGGGACTATATCCACGTCTCTGATCTTGCCGATGCGCACGTTCTGGCGCTCGAACAGCTGATCGCCGCACCCACGGAATCGCTGACGATGAACTGCGGCTACGGCCAGGGCTTCTCGGTGCTGGAAGTGCTGGACGCCGTGGACCGCGTCACCAATCGCACGATCGACCGCCGCCTGCAGGGCCGCCGCGCCGGCGATCCCGACGCGCTGATCTCGGACAATCGCCGGATCAAGGCCACCCTGCCCTGGCAGCCGAAGTACGCCGATCTCGGGAAGATCGTGGAACATGCGCTCGCCTGGGAGCGCCGGTTGACCGAACATCGCGGGGTTTAGGGACGCGGAAACGCGGCGGAAAATACGTTGTCCCGGACTCGGTCCGGGACCGTTGACCTGTCCAACGCTACGCGAATAAGACTAATGGCTTAATTTTAAATAAATGTCCGCAATTTCGTTGCTTAAATTTTTATATTTACTTTCCCATATATCCCGTTGGTCCGCCAGCCAGTCAATGGCTTCACGTTGTTCCTTTGTCCATTCATGAGCTTTCATAAGCTCATCTTCTAGAAAGGCTGCACGATGGCGTTCTGCTGCAGAGTTATGCCGAAGTACCGGGGCCAGAATAGCATCGTCATGTGCCTGATTACGGGATAAGAGCTCTTCAAGATTCGAATTGTAAACGTCTGCGGTAACCTTTCGCATCCGGTTCATAAAGGAATTATATAGAACGGAAGTCGATCGGGCCTTGAAGATCCAATCTCGTAGAAAAATTCTGGTGTCATATTTTATATTAATGACATCTGACCATATTTTCGAAGGTTCCCCATCAGCTAGGGGCGGGGCAAAATTTTCATTAGCCAAATACTCGACGTTATCTAAATTCACCACCGAATGGAGACGTAGATCGTGGCGATCGGTTTGCTCCACGCTAACGGTCACAAGGCGAGAGCCTGCGGCCAATGCCTCAAGCGCCACACGACCGTTTGCGACGGTAACATCAAATCCGCGGCAGGTCGTAACAGGGTCTGTGCTTTCGCCGATGAAATCAACATGAGATGACAAACCGGATCGCTCGATACACTCCTCGAAAGCAGATTTCGCCCCGCCGCTTCCAGCTATATTAAGTCGCGCATTGGCTCCTTGGGAAAGTGCACTGTCTAATAAAACCAACGCTGCTTCGACTAATAGCAATTTTTCAGGAGAGAGTCTTGTGACTACACCTATAATAAAATCCGAAGATCGAATTCTAGGTTCCTCTATGGAAGTTTCTCCAATCGCGGGATACCAGGCTTGCACAGTATCACCAAGCAATCCGAATGATTCAGCATGCCTCTCAGCATTAGAACGACTTGAGGCTGATATTTGCAGGTGACCGTCCGCTTCAAGAGCTCGAAATAGCTCGCCGAGCCGTGAAAGGCTTTGGGGCTGTAGCCAATTTTCAAACGTACCCGGGCGGTTGTGGGCGCAAATTAAAACCCTCGATCGCATCGAAAGTATTGGAATAAGAGAAAAGTAAGAACTTTGTAGTGCTATTGCGCAGATACTGTTAGATGTAATTTCCGATAGGATTGTTTCTACGTTTTGATGTTGATCTTCAAAAGGGTGGGGGACGCGAACGAATGATCCGAATTCAGAAAACACGTCTTCCAAGGGGCCATCATCGCCAATCGTAACGAGCTCGCCCCCTCTCCGTTTGTGCTCCCGAGCTAGATCTAGAAATTGCATTTCCATCCCGCCCCGGACCAAAGCTCCGGTCATTAACACCAGCTTGGGCAGGCGGTGCTCAACACTTGCGCCCGAATGGGAAGTCAACTCAAAACCTTTCTTAAATGCGAAGCATTCGTCTTTTCATGCAAGCAGAGTGGCATGCTTCATGGTCTGAGGGAAGGATGAACGCTAAATGTTGCATAGCGGTTAGCGTTTGGAGAGAGGATCGTTATCGGTATCGATCTTTTAATTTAGCATATCCAACGCTGACGAAGGAATAGTCAAAAAAGCATTCGTACTTTCAAAAAGCAATTGGCTCGTCAGCGCTAAATGCGACGCGATGCCTTTTCATTCTGTTAGCAGCGCCTTGCCTACTACCCAACCCGGGCGGATATATCCTTCCTCGAACAAATCGACCGCGATGCCGAACTGCCGGCAGACCTTAATGCTAGGCCGATGCTCGTTTGCATGGTAGCCGAGAAGCTTCACGTCCGTAAAGGGGCGGTCGCAAACCAGCACCCCATACGCTTGCTTCAATTGCTCTAACGAACTGCGCTAGTCAATGCTGTTGGTCGCTGGAGCAGGCCGTTATCGCAGTTTTATTAGAATTTATGAGCCGTATTTGAAGAGTGAATTAAACTGACCCAAAAATGTTCGAGCAAGCGCCCGACAAACTATCTACTTTAGCTTTGCTGTCGCGGCAGAAAGATCAAATTTCTAACAAAACGCTCCATAATCTTTTTCGATAGGCGCGGTGGTCCTCGACTTTGTGCCAAACGCAGGGGGCAAGTTAAAAAATTCAATGTGATAGGCTTCGCTCGGAACGCGGCAAATGCGGGCTCCATTCGATTCTTTCACGCCCGTCAGACGTAAAGGCTTGCCGGAGCCCTGGCACCGCCTGCTTGAACCCCGTCGACCAGAACGAGTGAAATGTTTTGGCGCTACAGGATGCAGAGACCGATTGAACACCCTGATTTACCCGTTCTTTGTCTCAGGCTTGGGGTGTCGGAGGCGGTCTTGGGCATGGTGCGCGGGGAAATGAGGTGTTTTCTACGGGTCGGAAGCGCCTGTGTCGGCATCCGGGCGGTGGTGGCTTGCCTCATGCCGAGTTGGTCCGACATTCCCGATAGAGGAAGCGTTTGAAGTTAAATGCGATGTTGGCGAGGCCGATCTTCGCCTTCGCCCTCTCCAGGCCGATGGTGCGGATGAACAGGCCCATCCGGTGCTTCTGAGTAGCGAAGACATGCTCGACGGCGGAGCGGACCTTGGACCGAGCGGCATTGGCGCGCTGGCGCTGATCCGGGAGCGGCTTGCCGGCTGCGCAGCCCAGGCCTGGGGAATGACCTTCCCTGACAACGGGCAGGCTCCTCGTCGGTCATGCGCTGGCGCGGAGCTGGGATGATGCTGGCATCCACGATCTGCCCGCCCATGGCCAGATAACCCAGCGACTTGAGGTGAGTGTCGAACCGGGCAAACAAAGTCTCGATCGCATCCGCCCGGACAAGAGCCTCGCGAAAACGCCAGACCGGATCGACCAGATGCGGCTCGATCGTTGAAACGGAACGGTTCCAGAATTGATGATGAGGCAACCCGTCATAGGGATGGGGCGGCCTTTCAGATTCGAGCATGGTGGAAATTTTCGCGCTTCAAGGACTCACCGGAATGGTGAAGAGTTACGCTAGACGAAATGTATAATGGTCCACAAGCCATTGATGGTGTTGGCTTTCACTTCATTCGGGTGATAAGATCGATTGCATCGACAAAGACGGCATTACGGTTGTTCGAGACCTCGGTTTCAATACGCGCATATTTTGCATCTTTACGATGCACGCCATCGAGCACTTAGACTTTCTGCTAGTTTTGCCGAAACTTCCCGCCCTGTTGCGGTGGTGTTATAAATGTCAACCCGACTCGGATCAGCTCAACAGAATCGAACCAAGTAATTCTTTCTTGACAGAGGTACATTCAATGGACCGATGTGTTGAATTTTTACGAGGAGTTACAACAAATCAGCTTACTGCACGGGCAATGTGATTCCCGCTACCCGCTCCAATCCTTTCTTCTTCAGGCCTTTACGCGTTCGTTCGGCTGGACAAAGCGGCTGCCTTGGTGTGTCTGGGGCACATGCGGCCGCAGCGCGCGGCGTGGCGATGACCAAGGGGGTGCGATGACGCCGATCGAACGAGGAACACAGGCCTTGGCGGTCTCGCTGGGGGCCGGGGATTGGGAGGCAGCGGGCGCTGGTTCGCACGAACGCTTCGCGGCGGCTGCCCGCGCCTTTCTGGAGGCTATTCGCGAACCCGACGAACTGATGATGGAATCGGGCGCCGAGATCGTCCGCCATGTCGGGGAGGGCGAAAGCGAGGAGGCCTATCGCAACGATGCCGCCAACATCTGGCGTTTCATGATCGCCGCCGCTCTCGCCCAGGACTGACAGGGCTTTTGGGCAAGGAAAAAGGGCCGTGGCGACACGGCCCTTTTCTTATCCTGCGCTGGCCGTGGTCAGCGTGCGCCGCCGAACAGGTCTGCCAGCTTGACCCTGGCGCCGATGAAGACATAGCGACCGACCGCGCTGATCGGTGTGTTCAGGCTGCCGAGATCGGGCTTCTGGTCGAACAGGTTGTTCACGCCGCCATAGATCGTGAACTGATCGCCGACGTCGTAAGTCACGCTCAGGTCGTGCGAGAAGCGTTCCTTGAGCTTGAGATACTCGGGCGCGACGATGTCCGGGTTGGCGGCCGTCGTCTGGCGGTCATAGCGATAGACGGCCGAGGCATAGTTGATCTGCCAGTCCAGCCCGAAGCCGCCGCTCTGCCAGGTGAGATCGGCCGTGACCTGGTACTTGGGCGCCCCTGCGACGTAGGCGTTGTTCACGGTGGCGGCGCCGGGGATCGGCACGGCGGTCAGGCGGTGAAGATAGTTGGCCATCACCCGCGCCCCGAAGGTGCCCGCGCTTGCGGTCGGCACCGAATAGGCCAGCGCGAGGTCGAGTCCCGAGGTGCGGATCTGCGCCACGTTGAACGGGGTGAGCTGGAAGCTCGTGATGTTGCCCGCACCGGTTCCGCCGCTCTGGCGGGTGATCGCGCCGCAATAGGGATTGTCGAGGCTCGCCTGATCCACGCAGAGGTTGGCAAGGGTCTGGGCGGAGACGACGCTGATCGCATTGCGGATGCGAATGTCGTACCAGTCGGCCGAAAGCGTCAGGCGCGGCAGGAAGGCGGGCTGGAGAACCGCGCCGGCCGTCCAGGTCCTGGCGGTTTCCTCCTTCAGGTCGGGGTTGCCGGCGCCAAATCCCGCGATTCCCTGGCCAACGATACCGTTGAAGGAAGCCGGATCGGCACCAAGGCCGGTGAGCAGGGCGCTGCAGTTCCCGGCGCGATACTGCGTACCGTTCTGGAGGTTGGCGGTTCCGCAAGGGTCGTTGATGGCCTGCGCGGTCTGTGAGGCTCCGGTGTAGAGCTCGCTGATGTTCGGTGCGCGCACCGATTTCGAATAGGAACCGCGGAACGTCACATCCCGCACCGGAGCCCATTCGCCGCCGAGCTTCCAGGCGCTGGTGGACCCGACGCTGGAATAGTCGGAATAGCGCGCCGCCCCGTTGAGAGACAGGCGGTGCGCGAAGGCCATGTCGGCCAGGATCGGCAGGTTCACTTCGCCGAACAGTTCCCAGACGTCGAACGAGCCCTTCGAATTGCCCAGCGCGCTGGTGAAGGTCAGCCCCTGGGAAACCAGCGGGTCGGGAACGAAACTGCTCTTCTCGCTGCGATACTCGCCCCCGACGGCAAAGGAGATGGGGCCGCCGGGAAGCTCCAGAATCCCGTGGCTGTCGCCGGTCACCGAGCCGCTGACGACATGCTGGGTCAGGGTGGTGCGATCGGTGGTGTCGGCCATGATCCAATCGAGCGCGGCCTGGTTGGATGCGTTGTTCTCTCCGAAGAGGTTGAGTGGCAGGCAGTCGCCGGCGGCGAACGTTACGGGCGGAATCGGCGCGCGGTTGCGGTTGTAGGGCTGGAAGGGCGTCCATCCGGCCTGGGTGTTGACGCGGCAGGTCACGCCCCCCCCACCGTTGTTCGTCCCGTCGCTTACCGCGTCGATCGCGGCGAGGTAGCGGTCCGTCAGCATATTGTTGACGTAGCGCGACTTCACCTTGGTCTGGCCGAAGACGTAGGACAGGTCGTAGTGCAGGTTCGGGCTGATCTGCCCGCGCGCGCCGATGACGCTGCGGACGGTTTCGCGGGTGATATCCTCGCCGCGGCGACCGAAGTCGAAGTTGTCGCGGTTGACCAGCACGCCGCCCATCGCGGGATCGATCGCGGCCTGCACCGCTGCCGGGAGGTATGGATTGTCCTGCGGGATGAACAAATAGTAGTCGAAGGTCGGCTGCCCCAGCGTGAAGGAACGGCTGCGGGCATACTTGCCCTCGGCATAGAGAGTCAGCGCATTACTGACGTCGAAGTGGGCCGAGGCGCTGACGACGTCGCGCTTGATGCGGGGCAGGAGGTCGTTACCGTAATCCGAAACGAGAGTGCCCGAGCCGCCCTGCTGGTAGCCGGGGGCGATGATCGTACCATGATCGAAGAGCTGGCCGTCGCCGCCGACGAAGTCCGGCACACCATCGAAGTTGACGTCGATGCCGCCCGCGCGCGAGGTGTCGAAATAGCGGATGTTCGCAAGGGGCACGTTGTCGGGAATGCCGTCGTTGCTGACGAGGCCGGCTTCGGTGTCGGCGGGGTTGTGGTAGAAATCGACCTTGTTCTCGCCATCGAGATAGCGGCGCGAATGGGCGCTGAGGCGGTCTTCCTCGCCATGCTCCCAGGCGATGGCGATGTTGCCGCGACCACCGGCGAAGTTGTGCCCGGCGGTCAGGGCGACCAGGCGCTGGCCGGCATCGCCGCGACCCGAGATTCCCGTCTGGACGCGGGCAGTCACGCCTTCGAAGTCCTGCTTCTGGATGAAGTTCACGACGCCCGAAACGCCGTCCGCGCCGTAGACGGCCGATGCGCCGCCGGTGAGCACTTCGACGCGTTCCACCAGGTCGAGCGGGATCGTGTTGATGTCCACGGACTGCGTGCCGGCGACGGATGCGACCTGCCGGCGGCCATCGATCAGCACCAGCGTGCGCTGGGTGCCGAGGTTGCGCAAGTTGAGAAGATTGAGGCCGGTCAATCCGATTCCCGCGCGGTTGCCGCTGGTCTCGAAGGAATCGGCCGAATTGTGAAGCGCGGGAATGGTCGTCAGGAAATCGGTCAGGTTCGTGGTGCCCGAATCCGCGATGTCCCTTGCCGTCACCACGGTAACGGGATTGGCCGTGCCGGAAGACGGCTGGGCGATGCGCGAGCCGGTAACGACGATCGCTTCGCCCGTTTCCGATTCCGTCGCCGAGCCATCCTGGGCAAAGGCTTGCTGCGGAAACAGGAGGGCGAGAGCCGGCACGAGGGCTCCGCCGAGAAGGACCATGTCCTTGCGGGTCATCATTTTCGCGTTCCTTAGACAGTCGCATCGCTCCGACCGGCGAGGGACCGACCGGGGAGTTACCGGCGGCGGTACGCGAAGAGATTTACACAGCTCTTAACGAGAAATGTAATGACGCATCGGCAGGAAAATGGCGGCTATGCGTGGTAGGATTGCAACAGTTTAATGCTGCGAGCTGCCGGGGGCGCTTATCTGGCGATTCCCCCGGCAGGCCGGTTCGATCAGGCCGGGTTCCAGCCGATCACGGACTTTACCTCGAGGTATTCGGCAAAGCCGTGCTCGCCCCACTCGCGGCCATTGCCGGAACGCTTGTAGCCGCCGAAGGGGGCGTGGAAGTCAAAGCCTCCGTTGACCCAGATCGCGCCGGTGCGCATGCGGCGCGAGATGGCGCGTGCCGCGTCGAGATCCTCGCCCGAGACATAGCCGCCGAGACCGAAGTTGGAATCGTTGGCAATTTCCACGGCGTGATCGACATCGTCGTAGCCGATGATGACAAGGACGGGGCCGAAGATTTCCTCGCGCGCGATCGCCATCTGGTTGGTGCCGACGAAGACGGTGGGCTTGACGTAGAAGCCCTTGTCCAGCCCGTCGGGCTTGCCGGGGCCGCCCGCGATCAGCTTGGCGCCTTCCTCGAGGCCCTTCTCGATGTAGCCTTGGATGATCTCGTACTGGCTTTTTGAGACGACCGGGCCCATTGCGAAGTTGCCCTTGGGGTCGCCCACGGAAACGCCGTTCGCGGCTTCGGTGGCGGCGGCAATGGCATCGTCCATGCGGGCGCTGGGCACCAGCAGGCGCGAGCCGGCCGAGCAGGTCTGCCCGGAATTGCCCATCATGCCCCCGGTAGCGGCAGCGACGTTGGCGGCGAGCGAGGCGTCGTCGAGCACGATCCACGCGCTCTTGCCGCCGAGTTCGAGGCCGACGCGCTTGACGGTATCGGCGGCGTCCTTCTGGATCTGCACGCCCACCGGCTCCGACCCGGTGAAGGAGATCATGTCCACATCCTCATGCGTGGAGAGGGCGGTGCCGATTTCGCTGCCCTTGCCCTGCACCATGTTGAAGACGCCCGCCGGAACCCCTGCGCCGTGTAGGATTTCGGCCAGGATCTGGGCCGAATAGGGGGCGAGTTGCGGCGGCTTCAGGATCATCGTGCAACCGGCTGCGAGTGCGGGGAAGATCTTCACGCAGGTCTGGTTCATCGGCCAGTTCCACGGCGTGATCAGACCGCAGACGCCGATCGGCTCCTTGCGGATCAGGGTTGGGCCACGTTGTTCCTCGAACTTGAAGTCCTTCAGCACTTCGATCGCGGTGGAGAGGTGGCCCTTGCCCAGCAGCGTGTGGAATCCGCAGGCGAGCGACATCGGCGCGCCCATTTCCTCGCTGACGGCCTCGCCCAGTTCGGTTTCGCGCTTCAGATACTCGGCCAGGATGGCTTCGAGCAGGTCGAGGCGTTCCTTCGCGCTGGTCTCCCCGAACGTGGCGAAAGCGCGGCGGGCGGAGGCGACGGCCTTGTCGACATCGGCAGCCGAGCCCAGCGAGATCGTGCCGGAAACTTCCTCGGTGGCTGGATTGACGACTTGTGCGGTGCGCGGCGCGATGGGGTCGACCCACTGCCCGTCGATGTAGAACTGGGTGTAATTGCGCATCGTTCTCTCCCGTTCCTAAAGCAAAACCGCCCCGCACTCGGATCGAGAGGGAGCGGCTTCGCTTCAGGTCTGCATTGGTTTTCCGGTGTCCGGCTTACTGGGTGCCCTCGGCATACCAGGTGCGGAATTCCGAATAGTTCGGCATTTCTTCCGAATTCGCCGCCGGGTCGATCGGTACGTGGATCACGGTGCAGCCGCCACGCTCATAGGCGCGCTGGATGGCCGGGCCGATGTCTTCCGCCTTCTCGACATACTCGCCTGCCGCGCCGAAGCCTTCGGCGATCTTGTCGAAGCGGACCTTGTCGGACCAGTGCACGCCGGTTTCCTTGGTGCCCTTGCCGAAGGTGCGCTTGTAGACGCCCACTTCAAGGCCCCACTGGAAGTCGACGCCGACGATCACCACCAGCGGCAGGTTCTTGCGCACCGCCACTTCCAACTCGCCCACGTGGAACAGGAACGAGGAGTCCGAGGTAAGCAGCATGCCCGGGCGGACTTTGCCCGTCTCCGCCTGGTCGGCAAGCATGGCGCCGGTGGCGTAGGGCAGGCCGGTGCCGATGTGGCCGTAGTTCTGGTTCCAGATCACATCGTGCGGCTTGGCCTGCGAGTAGGTCCATTGGAAGATCACCGTGGCGCCGCCGTCGCGGATCAGGATGCCGTCCTTCGGGAAGGCCTTGGTCGCTTCGGTGACGAACTGGCTGGTGTGCATCTTCGCGGTGGAGCCGTCGGGCTTGGTCGCGGCTTCCTCTGCCAATTCGACGAGCTGGTCCGCATCGCGCTGAATATATTCGGCCAGCGACGATGCCGCCTTGCGCGGCGTGTCCTTGAGAGCGCGGACAAGCTGCGGCACCACGGCGCGCACATCGCCCACCAGCGGCACGTCGATCGGGCGATTGACGCCGATCGCAGTGGGGTCTTGCTGGACGTAGATCCACTTGCGGTTGGCTTCGTTATCCACCCAGTGGCGCCAGCGGCCGTAGTGGCTGGGCTCGCCCAGTTCGGTGGCCAGCGCCACGCAGCAATCGCTTTCGACCACGGCGTCGATCGACGCTTCGGAGAAGCCGTAAGGGAACGTGCGGTCCTCAAGCCCCTCGATGAACGAAGTGCCGCCCGAGGTCTGGATGACCGGGCATTGCATCAGTTCGGCCAGTTCCTTGACCGAGGCGCCGGCCTTGGCGGTGTAGACACCGTGGCCGACCAGCAGCACCGGGTTCTTGGCGCCCCGGATGATCTCGGCTGCTTCGGCAATGCGGTCACCATCGGCGCCCTGGTTGGTCAGGCGGTAGCGATGCGGCGGCAGGACCGGCGGCAGGTCAAGCTCTTCCAGAATGACGTGCGCGGGATACTCGATATAGGCCGGTCCGGGCGTGCCCGACATGGCGACGCGGATGGCTTCGCGAATGATTTCGTCGGTCTGGTCGGCATATTCGATCGAGCTGGAGAACTTGACCGAATCCTCGATCATCGGCTCCTGCCGCACGAACTGGATGCGGCCGCGGCGCACGCGGCGCTCGGTGATGCGGGCGCGCTGGCCGCCCATGAAGATGACCGGATCGTTCTCAACCTTGGCGCACTGGATCGCGGGCATCATGTTGGCCATGCCCGGCCCGAGGGTGCCGATGCAGAGCGCGGGCTTGCCGGTGATGCGGGCGGCGGCGGCGGCCATGTGGCCGGCGGATGCCTCGTGGTGCGGCGAAACGACCGTCCAGCCGCGCGATTCGGCTTCAAGGAACAAGTGGACGAAGTTGGGATCGGGAATACCGAAAAGGGTCTTGATGCCTTCTGCCTCGAACAGGTCGAGGATGCGCTTGTAAACCGGGGTGCCCTTGCGCGTCTTTGCAGGCGCCTCGGCTTGCGGCTGGTCGTCGTACATGGTGATGCCTTTCTTCTCGATCCCAATCTCGCTGCCGGTTCTCGTGCGGAATCCGTCTTCCCAGCGCGCGGCTTGAACGGGTGTTTAGCGCATGCTCTCGGGCGCTGTCAGGTGAAAACCAGGGTCTTTCAGGGTGACTCGGCCGCTATCGCCGGGGCGACGCTTGCGCGTTCCCGCTCAGTCAATTCCTTTAGCACTGCGGCGTTGTCCTGCCCGAGCGTAGGGGCTGGGCCCTGCACACCACCGGGGGTGGCGGATAGCCAGGTCGGCACGCCGGGGAAGCGTATCGGACCCTGCGCGGTCTCGACCGTTTCGAAAAAGTCGATGGCGTTGAGGTGTTCGTTTTCGAACAGTTCGTCGGTGGTGCGCAGCGGCGCGCAGGGGATATGCAGCGCGCGCAGGGTATCGAGCCATTCCTGCGTCGTGCGGGTGAGGAACGTCTCTCCGAGCAGCCCGTAGACCCGGCCGATCTGGCGCGCGCGCTTTTCAAGGGTCGAGAACTCCTCACAAGCCCATTCCGGCTGCACGGCTTCGACGAAGGCGTTCCAATGCTTGTCGTTGTAGACCAGTGCCGCGACGTAGCCGTCGCTGGTCCTGTAGGGCCGCCGATTGGGCTCGACGGCGCGATGATAGTGGGCGGGCGTGGTCGGCGGCGAGAACATCGCGCCGTTGGCGTGCTCCACCAGCATGAACGAGGTCATCGCCTCGAACATGGTGACCTCGACTTCCTGGCCTTCTCCGGCCCCTCTGCCACCCGTGCGTTCGCGATGATAAAGCGCCATCATCGTCGCGTAGAGCGCGTGGAGCCCGGCCACCTTGTCCGCCATGATCGTGGCGACATAGCCCGGCTCGCCGTTCATCAGCCCCTGCACGTGCGGGATGCCGCATTCGGCCTGGATGGTATCGTCGTAGGCGGGCTTGTCGCCTTCCGGTCCGCGCCGCGAATAGCCGTAGCAATTGGTGTAGATGATGTCGGGCCGGATCGCGCGCACTGCCTCATAATCGAACCCGAGCTTGCGGATCGCACGGCCGCGCATCGAGTGGATGAAGACGTCCGCCGTGGCGATCAGCCGGCGCAGGGTCTCGCAGTCCCGATCCTGCCTGAGGTCGAGCATCATGCCGCGCTTTCCGCGATTCACGTTAGCGTAGATGCCGCCCATGCCCGGCACCGGACCTTCGGTGATCCAGCGGGTATTGTCGCCCTCGGGCGGCTCGATCTTGATCACTTCGGCGCCCATGTCCGCCATGATCTGCGTGGCATAGGGGCCGAAGACCACGCTGGTGAGATCCACCACGCGCACGCCGCTCAACGGTCCGCCACTTTTCGAATCCTTGCTCGCGGTCAAGGCCCTCTCCTTCTCGTTGGCCTATGGGTAACGCACCGCTGGAGCGAAGACTATTCGTATTTGTGTCCAGTGGACGCATATCGGCACGATGATGGTTGTCTCGTGCAGGTGCCGCTGTTAGTCCGGCAGGCAAGAAGGAAGAGGAACGCCATGGATTTCGCCCTGACCGACGACCAGCAAAACATCCGCGAGGCCGTTCTCAAGCACTGTTCGCAATTCTCCGACGAATACTGGCTGGAAAAGGATCGCAGCGGCGAATTCCCGTACGAGTTCCACAAGTCGATGGCGGACGCCGGCTGGCTTGGCGTGGCCATGCCCGAAAGCGTGGGCGGCGCCGGGCTTGGCATTACCGAGGCGGCGGTGATGATGCAGGCCGTGGCCGAAAGCGGCGGCGGCATGACGGCGGCATCCTCCATCCATCTGCCGGTCTTCGGACTGGAACCGGTCATGCTGTTCGGCACCGAGGAACAGCAGCAGCGGATGATCCCGCCGATCCTGTCGGGCGAGGAGAAGATGTGCTTCGCCGTGACCGAGCCCAACACCGGGCTCGACACCACCAGCCTCAAGACCCGCGCCGAAAAGGTGCCGGGCGGCTACCGCGTCAATGGCGAGAAAGTGTGGATCACGCAGGCGCACATCGCCGATCGGATGCTGATCATCGCCCGCACCACGCCGTTGGAACAGGTGAAGAAGAAGACCGACGGCCTCAGTCTTTTCTACACCAAGCTCGATCGCGAGCACATCGAGACGCGGATCATCCCGAAGATGGGCCGCCACGCGGTGGGCTCCAATATGATGTTCATCACCGACCTGTTCATCCCGGACGAGGATCTGATCGGCGAGGAAGGGCAGGGCTTCCGCATCCTGCTCAAGGGCCTCAATCCGGAGCGCGTGCTGCTGGGGGCCGAGGCGACGGGTCTAGGCCGCGTCGCGATCCAGCGGGCCTCACGCTATGCGAGGGAACGCGTGGTGTTCGGGCGGCCGATCGGCCAGAACCAGGGCATCCAGCACCCGCTCGCCAAGGCGTGGATGCAGGTGGAGGCGGCCAGCCTGATGGTGTTCAAGGCCGCCACCCTGTTCGACAAGGGGCTGGACTGCGGGGTGGAGGCGAACTCCGCCAAGTACCTCGCCGCCGAAGCCGGGTTCGAGGCGTGCCAGACTGCGGTCATGTCGATGGGCGGCATGGGCTACGCGCAGGAATACCATGTCGAGCGCTATCTGCGCGAAGTGATGATCCCGCGCATCGCCCCGGTCAGCCCGCACCAGATCATGAACTTCATCGCCGAGAGGGTTTTGGAACTGCCCAAGAGCTATTGAGGCTGCTGCGCGTCGTCCCGGACTTGATCCGGGACCGGTGGCGGTCTTTAGCTGAACCCTTCGGCGAGGCGTTTTGCCGAAAGCGAGGCCGTTCACGGCCAGCGGTCCCGGATCAGGTCCGGGACGACGAATGTGGAGAGAGCATGCCCAAGCACGAAGCAATCGCCGCCCGCTCCTGGCTTTTCGCGCCGGGCGACAGCGAGAAGAAGATGACCAAGGCGATGGAGGGTGAGGCCGACATCGTCCTGATCGACCTGGAAGACGCCGTCGCGCCCGATTCCAAAGCCGCCGCGCGACCGATGGTGCATGACTTCATTGCTGCGAACCCCGAACAGCGCGGGCGCCTTTGGGTACGCATCAACCCGCTCGACGGCCCGCATACGCTGGACGACCTTGTGGCGATCATGCCCGCGCGTCCCGGCGGGATCATGCTCCCCAAGGTCTATGGTCGTCAGGACGTGGAAACGCTGGACCGCTACCTCGAAGCGCTGGAAGTGGCGAACGGCATCGAGCAGGGATCGACCCCGGTGATCGTGCTGATCACCGAAACGGCTGAGGCGATGTTCCACACCGGCGACTACAAGGGCGCACCGCGCGTGGTGGCGCTGACCTGGGGCGCGGAAGACCTGGCCGATTCGATCGGCGCCTCTTCGAACAAGGAAGCGGACGGCGCCTATTCGTTTACCTACGAACTGGCCCGCAGCCTTACCGTGCTGGGCGCGGCGACGGCGGGCGTGACCGCGATCGAGACGATCAGCGCCGATTTCAAGGATCTCGAAGCGCTCAAGGCCCGTGCCGAAAAGGTGCGCCGCGACGGCTATCGCGGGATGATGGCGATCCACCCGGCGCAAGTTCCGGTGATCAACGCAGCCTTCACCCCGACAGAGGCGGAAATCGCCGAAGCGCAGGAAATCGTTGGCGTGTTCGCCGCCAACCCCGGCGTCGGCGCCATCGGCTGGAAGGGCGGCATGCTCGATCGCCCCTACCTCGCGCGCGCCGAACGCTTGCTGCGGCAGGCGGGCAAGCTGTGAGCCGGAGCGCTTGTCGTCCCGGACTTGATCCGGGACCGCTGGCGGTCTTTAGGCGCGAGATCGCGAGCGGGGCGTGGCTCTGCCAGCGGTCCCGGATCAAGTCCGGGACGACGGCGTGATTGACCTCTCGCAACACCTTCGCCCCGGCGACCACATCGTTTTCGGCCAGGCCTGCGGCGAGCCGACCACGCTGGTCGAGGCACTGATCGAACAGGGGGAGGCCATCGGCGGCCTCCACGCGTTCATCGCTACCAGCTTCTCCGGCCTGT